>JAIOZM010000060.1 GCA_021740585.1 Bacteroidales bacterium | reverse complement strand
GGGTTAAAAACGTATACTCATTGATAATCAAATAGATACGAATTTAAGCCTGACGGCTATGGATAGCTATCGGGATCGGGATAGGGGTGTTAAGATCAAAATTTCATTCAAATTGTAAGTAATTAATCTTTTAACCTGACTTTTGAGACAGCTCCATATAAGGACTAACTATTTTGATAATAAAGTATAGTAAATGAATAACATACGATAGAGCTAAAGCAGTAATATTTTGTTATTTAGCTTAAACATAATTTATTGAAATTCTTAAAAAACAATGTAACATGAAGAATATTATTTACGTGTTCTTAATCATTCTTATCACGTCCTGCAAAGGACAGTTGCCTGAAAATGAAAAAACGGAAAAACTAAAAGATGTCAATCATTATATTGTGTACCAAAGTGAAGGCAGATTTGCGGGATGGCCGGCGAATAATGCTGCATTTATGTTCGATAATAATGAGATCCTTGTAGGTTTTACTGAAGGAAGTTATATCCTGGATGAAGGGCATAACATAGGAATGCCCTATACCAGTTGGCTTGCCAATAGCTCTGATGGTGGTAAAAACTGGAAATGCTATGATCCTGAAAACTATGTTGGGGATTTTGGAGATATACCTACACTGAAAACTCTTGATAAGGCTATTGATTTTAGTAATCCCGAATTCGCGATGCGGATAGTTGGTATTGGATATCATGGTTCCAACGATCCAAATGCTCATTTTTTCTATACAAAAGATGCCGGCTCAAATTGGTTCGGGCCATTTGGTTTTGGTGATTTATTAAATACACCTGAAATTAAAAAATATGGTTTGGATGAGTTAACACCTCGTACCGATTATGTTATAATGGATAAAAATGAATGTCTTATTTTCTTATCGGCCAGAAAAAAAGGTGTTTTTGGCACCGATCGGCTTTTTTGCGTAAAAACCAGTGATGGAGGAATAAACTTTGATTTTTCAGGATGGGTTATCAAACCTTATGTGGAAGAAGAAATTGAAGATTCTATAACCGTAGCGCTATATAATGACCCACATAAAAATCCTCTTTCAACTCAATGCAGAGCCGTGATGTCTCAAACGCTAAAACTTCAAAATGGCAAACTAATTTCCGTAATGCGAAGAAAATTTGAGATTAAAGGGGGTTCCGATAAGAATTGGATAGATGCTTATATGTCGGAAGACTCCGGAAAAAACTGGCAGTTTCAATCACAGGTAGCCTTTACCGGTCCCGGCAATGGGAATCCTCCGGCAATGGCCCTTTGTAGCGATGGACGACTTTGTGTTATTTATGGTGAAAGAAAAAATGGAACCATTCAAGCATTATATAGCTCTGATGACGGAATGAATTGGACCGATCCTGTAATAGTTATGGATGGATTCTGGTCGGAAGATATGGAGTATAATGATTTGGGATATCCCCGACTATTACAAAGATCTGATGGGAAATTGGTTGCCATCTACTATTATTCTACGAAAAAGCATCTGCATCATATAAGAGCTTCCATTTGGGAACCGTAGCCTATTGAAAATGAAAAGATGCTCTGGTTCGAAGCTTGAAAATAATGGCAAAATTCATTTGAAATATGCCGTCATCGATCTTTCAGAAAAGCATCGACATGTCAATATAGTATATTTATTTGGCAAATAACTTGTATTATTCCTTTAATATAAATACAATATTTGCAAGAAGACCAAATTTATTTTTGCTATGGAAATTATTCAACTCTTTCAACCGAAAAAGCTTGTCTTTGGCAATCATTGCTTTGACAATTTCATTGAAGGTTTCCGGTCCTTAAATTATAAGAAGGTTTTTATATTCGTTGATCCAAATATAAATTCTATAATTGAATTACTTACCAAAGCTTTAGTTTCGTCGGGAATAGAATACATCCTTTGCAAGGATATAACAAATGAACCTGGTTTTCTTCAATTTGAGCAGCTCTTAAGCGAAGCTGAAAGAAATAATATAGATTCTGTTATTGGCATTGGAGGTGGCAGTGTTATGGATGTTGCTAAGCTAATAGCGGCTATGTGTTATTCGGGAAAAAGCCTTGAGTCTGTTGTGGGTTCCGGCAAAATAAGTAAAAGAGATATTTTCCTTGCTTGTATACCTACCACATCCGGAACCGGAAGTGAGGTTTCGCCAAATGCAATATTATTGGACGAGGTTGAAAATCTGAAAAAAGGGATAATCAGTCCTTTTCTCATTCCTGATGCAAGCTATGTAGATCCTGTTTTAACCCATTCCCTGCCCCCACATATAACCGCTTCTACCGGAATTGATGCATTGACACATTGCATTGAAGCCTATGCCAATAAATTTTCTCATCCTATGGTCGACCTTATTGCACTGGAAGGGATTGCTTTAATATATCACAATCTGGTTCAGGCTTTTAGGGAGGGGAATAATTTCGAAGCACGAGAAAAAGTATCTTTAGGAAGCCTTTATGGAGGGATGTGTCTTGGGCCCGTTAATACAGCGGCTGTACATGCATTGTCATATCCTTTGGGTAGCAAATATCATATTCCTCACGGAGTTGCAAATGCCCTTCTTTTGCCCTTTGTTTTAGATAAAAATGTAAAAACAGAGGTCGCCAGATATGCGGAAATTTCAAAAGCAATTGGTGTTTATAATGAACATGCAACTGATCTGGAACTTGCTGAGGAAGGAGTCTCCAAAATCAGGGAACTTTGCAGGGACGTTGAAATACCCGAAAAACTATCTTATTTTAATGTTCCTCAAGAGGATGTCCCATCCTTGGCCAAAGCTGCTTTTGGCATAAAACGACTTCTTAAGAACAATCCACATGAATTTACAGAAAATGAAATAAGGGATATCTACTATCAACTCTATTAAAAGGCCAAAAATGCAACAGGTTTTCGTTATTGCAGACGATTTAACAGGGGCCGCTGAAATAGGTGGCATTGCTTTTTTAGCAGGATTATCGGTGCGACTAATTTTCAATACAGATCTTATTGGCTCTTACAGTGAGGATGTTATTATACTGGATACAAACTCTCGAAGTTTCTCTACGGAAAAAGCTTATGATACAATTTCTGATGTATTGAAAAAAGTTGACATTTCTGAATTCAAATTTTTTTATAAGAAAATTGATTCCCTTTTACGTGGGAGGGTTTTGCCTGAAATAAAAGCCCTGCTTGATTCCACACAACTAAATTCCGCCTTAATAATTCCTGCAAATCCTTCGAAGAACAGGTTTATAAAATCCGGGGATTATTATATAGGTAATATGCCACTGAATGAGACTCAGTTTATTAATGATCCTGAATATCCGAGGATTTGGAGCAGCGTTGAGGAGCTTCTCTACAATGGTATTGAGAAATCAGATGAGAAACGATTGTACATAAAATATTTTAAAGAAAAAATACGAACTCCTGATGTATCCTTGTTAGAAGACATCCATTTGGAGACTAAGCAGGTAAATGACACTACCATTCTTGCCGGAGGCGCCGATTTCTTCCGATCACTATTATTACATAAACTAAATGCAGTTTCTGTTTTGGATTATTCTTCTGCGGGGATTCTTAAGGAGGTTCTGTTTATAATCGGAAGCTACTCAGAAAACAGCAGAAATATGAGGAAATTTCTTATTAATAAAAATTTTAAGGTCCATGCTTTACCTGAAAAAGCAATTCTTGAATATCAGTCTTTGGAGAATTGGGAGAAACAAATTCTAAGAGACAGGCAAAAAGTTAAAAAACTGGCAATTACAGGTCCACAGAAAAAGCTGAATAATCCTGAAATGCTAAATGGGATAGTAAATATAATAACCCTGACTGCAATAAAATTTTTAAAAGATCTGCCCGGCAACTGGAATCTGTTTATAGAGGGGGGTGAAACAGCATCTGCCTATTGCAGAAATATGCAATGGAGAGACGCTGTTGTAAGTGAGGTAATCGGAGATGGTATAATTACTCTTGGTAACAGGGAACTTAGCCAATCTGTGACCATCAAACCGGGAAGTTATACTTGGCCTGTTCATTTAGCAGATATGATATAGAAATTATGAAAACTATTTCAAATTTATAGGATAATAAATTTAAACGACTACTTATGAAAAGCCTGCATTTACTCGATTATGCCGTAATTATTTTGTCATTAATCGTTTCACTCTATATAGGTTTTTATTTTTCTAAGGGCCAAAAATCTACAAAGAAATATTTTGCTGCCGAAGGAAAAATACCCGCATGGGCTATTGGAATGTCTATATTGGCTACCCTTGTAAGTAGTGTAACCTTCCTTGCTTATCCCGGTGAAGGTTATTCAGGAAATTGGATCAGGCTGGTTCAAGGGCTTATGGTACCTATTGTCTTAGTATTTATTATCTGGGGAGTTGTTCCTTTATATAGAAATGTTATCGGTATAAGTGCTTACGAATATTTCGAAAAACGCTTTGGGTATTTTGCGAGGATTTATGCTTCACTGGGCTTCATTCTGGCTCACTTTTCAAAAATGGGAACGGTACTTTATCTTTTAGGACTTGCTATTGCAAGTTTACTGGGAGTTAATACGATAACCCTTATCTGGATACTTGGAGGGATGATAATTCTAATTACCTTATTAGGAGGAATAGAGGCCGTTATCTGGCTGGATGTGATACAGGGATTCCTGCTTATAGTTGGCGGACTTATTTCCCTGATTGTTATTATGTATAGTGCAAAGGGAGGGCCTTCTGCTATATGGGAAACAGCCAAAGAAAACGATCATATTGGCTTTGGTCCTTTTGACCTCGAATTTGTAAATCTTACCTTTTGGGTAATGGCTATTAACGGAGTTTTTTATGCCATTCAAAAATATGGAACCGATCAAACCATTGTTCAACGATACTTAACCGCTAAGTCTAACAAAGATGCTATTAAAGCATCCTTAATTGGCGTGCTTCTTTCTGTTCCTGTTTGGGCCTTGTTTATGTTTATCGGAACAGCCCTATTTTCCTATTATAAACTAAATTCCGGATCAGAATTACCGGATGGCATTCGTCCTGATGCCATTTTCCCCTTATTTATTATGCAGGAACTTCCGATTGGAATTACTGGTCTGGTAATTTCTGCGCTAATAGCCTCGGCTATTTCAAGCCTTGATTCAGATCTAAACTGTCTCTCTGCTGTTTTAACTGAAGATTTTTACGGTCGGATTAAAAAAAATGCCTCTGATAATCAGAAACTATTTTTTGGTAAAATTATGGTAGTGGTTTCCGGAATACTGGCTGTTGTTGTAGCCACAGTGTATCTAAAAATAGGAGGAAAAGGAGCACTTGGAATAATATTTAGCCTGTATGCTATATTTTCAGGTGGAATAGCAGGTATGTTTCTTCTTGGATTGTTCTCAAAGCGAACCAACAAAAAAGGTTTATATATTGGCATTTTGGCATGCGTGACCTTTACAGCCTATGCCGCATTGACTACCACTAAAATAGGAGACAGACTGATTTTAGATCTGGGAACATGGAATTTCAAGCAGCATAATTATATGCTTGGGGTATATAGTCATTTTATACTTTTTATTGTAGGATATGTGGCCAGCTTGTTTTTCGGTAAAACCAAAGCTGATGAATCTCTTACCTACTATGGCTGGTCTAAATCCAAGCGTCAAATGAACCTGAATTAATATGTTTAAACCTATAATTGCTATAAGCGCAGGAGACCCTGCAGGAATTGGACCGGAAATATGTGCTAAAGCTCTATTATCTGAAAATGTGTATAGCTTTTGCAGTCCTCTGGTAATTTGTGATGCGCAGGTTATTGAGTGGGCCATCGACTTTTGTAAACTTTCCCTTAAAATCAATAAAATAACAAGTCCGGAGCAAGGTTTATATTCTTTGGGAACCATTGATGTCCTGGATATTAAAAACATTGATCCTATGACTTTCTCATACGGACAAGTTTCTAAAATGACGGGGAAAGCATCCTTCGAGTATGTGATTAAAGCAATTGAACTGGCATTGGCCGGGAAAGTTGATGCCACTGTAACTGGTCCCATAAATAAGGAAGCAATTCATCTGGCTGGCTATAATTTTGCAGGACATACCGAAATATTTGCACATTTTACCAAAACATCCAAATATGCAATGATGCTGGCAGACCATGATTTTCGTGTTATTCATGTGAATACACACATGTCAATGCTGGACTCAATAAAAAATACAACAACTGCCCGAGTATTGGATACCATTCAGCTGGCTAGTATGGCCTTAATTAAAATGGGGATAAAAAATCCAAGAATAGCAGTAAACGGACTGAATCCTCATGCCGGTGAAAATGGCTTATTCGGGAAAGAAGAAATAGAACAAATAATTCCTGCTATCAGAGAGGCCGTCAAACAGGGAATAGATGCCGACGGACCTCATCCTCCCGATACAATATTTTCAAAAATGAAGGGGGGCCAGTACGATTGTGTTGTTTGTATGTATCACGATCAAGGTCATATACCAACAAAGTTAATGGGATTCCGCTATAATCATGAGGCGAATCTGTGGGAAGGAATGTCAGGCGTAAATATTACTCTTGGATTACCAATTATTAGGGTTTCGGTCGATCACGGAACAGCCTTTGATAAGGCTGGAAAAAATGAAGCAAATCCTGAAAGCATGCTTCAGGCTTTGACTTATGCAGCAAAATTCACATTAAATAACTAATTATGAGATCAATACCTCTTAGCGCTTATAAGGGAGTAATTGTCCCAATGGTAACACCTCTGGATGAATCCGGAAATATTCACAGTGTTTATACTGAAATTTTAATCAATTACTTATTAAATCATGCCACCATCCCTTTTATCATGGGTACAACCGGTGAAGCAACTTTATTGGCCTCAAAGGAAAGGGAGGATTTGGTAAAAATTTTGGTAACAAACAGACGGGAAAATATCCCGCTTATTGCCGGGGTGATTGGCTTGCCTTACAAGGATACAATTATTGAATCGAATAAGTTTTTCTCTCTGGGAATTGATTCAGTAGTAATAACCTTACCCAATTATTTTGAACTCACGGAAAAACAAATGTTTAATTATTATAACGACTTATCAAATCAGCTGGAAGGTAATTTAATTCTATATAATATTCCTAAAACCGTTCATATGTCAATTCCTATATCGGTAATCGACAATCTGAGTTACAATAAGAATATTATTGGAGTAAAAGATTCTGAAGTAAATGATGAACGCTTGGAAGAATCCCTGGATCTGTGGCGTGACAGGAAGGACTTTTCTCATTTTACCGGAGCTAATGTGGCTATGGTAAAGGGTTTGAGTTTGGGATCCAAAGGAATCGTTCCCAGCACGGCGAATTTTGCTCCTGACTTATATACCCAATTATACAGCTTATGTTTGCAAGGTAAAATAGATGAAGCTAATACGATTTTGCAGGAAACGGCCGAACTTACTCTTCAATACCAAAAAGGAAGAACCCTGGGTGAATCTTTGGCAGCCTTAAAAGGAATATTATCTGATATGGAGTTATGCTCCGGTTTTATGATGAATCCATTGTAGAACAATGATATTTGTTTAGTATCGAAATAAATTAAATTATATAACTAAAAAGTTGAGATATGAGAAATTCAAAACATAAACTGAAAGAAGCAGGCTTGTTTATTATAATCTTGATTCTTTCCGGGTTATTTAATATGGCACAGGCGCAGCCCGGAAGTGCGGAGGAACCCGTTGTATTTACCGGCGATCTTGATGTTAACTTCCAAAGACCTGATGGGGAACTGGATCCTCTTGTCGGAGCCCAGAATTATCAGGTCTTACGTTCTGTAAAAAACAGTAATGATCTGGGCGATGGATTGGGCTTTACCTTTCATCACCATCCTATGTTGAGCTATTGGCAAGATCAGTTCTATGTTTTATGCAATGCCTGTCCTACTCATGAAGAACGCGGACTTACTGAAATATTACTTATGAAATCTCAAAATGGGATAGAATGGAGTAAACCGGAGATCATCTTCCCACATGTAATGTATAATGGAGAACCCACTTTTTGCAATCATCGCATGGGCTTTTATATTACTCCCGGCGGGAAGTTACTGGCTTCAACAGCCTATTTCCCTCAATCCGAAATGCCTCCTCAGTCGGGTAGCGAAGATACCGGCAAAAAATATTTTGGGGTAGTAGTCAGAGAAATCAAAGAAGATGGCTCCTTTGGACCAATCTATTTTATTGCTCAGAATAATAGTCTGTATAAGGAAGAGGACTTTCCTTTTCCCTATTTTACTAAATCAAAGGATAAAGCTTTTATAGCCGGCTGTGAAGCACTTCGCTCCGATAAGCTTATTACCTTGCATTGGTGGGAGCAAATCCGTCCGGAAGATTTTAATTATCCACCTTCTTTGGTAAGTCAGATAAATAATGGTAACAGGAAATTCGCCAAAGCCATCAGTTATTTTCATCGCGATGATACTACGGTTGTGGCCTTGTGGAAAAGCAGCAAATCAGCCATTTCTTATGATAACGGAAATTCCTGGTCGAAGGTTACCAATTTAAAAACTTTTAGTGGCGGATATGCTAAAGTATGGGGACAACGAACTGAAGACGGAAAGTTTGCAGCAAGCTGGAGGCCTTTGGGTGAAGGAAGTTGGGGTCGGTATCCGATGCTGTGGGCTTCCAGTAAAGATGGCATACACTTCGATAATCCGGCCCATTTGAACGGGGAAGTTACCAGAAGGTACGACGGCGGCTCAAAAGACATTGGTCCCTGCAATTACCAACGTGGTTTGTATGAAAATGGGGCTGATATTCCAGGCGATGATGTATGGGTGGTCTATTCCATGAGTAAGGAAGACATCTGGATTAGCCGGATTCCGGTTCCTTTGAAGGCTTCTGTTGATGATTTTGTGAATGAGGATTTCAATCAAATGAAGTTAAATGGTGAAGTGCAAGGCTGGAATATTTATCATCCTAAATGGGCACCGGTTGGTGTTAGTAAATTTCCTTCCGGCAATAATAAATGTTTGAAGTTTATGGATAAAGATCCATTTGATTATGCCAAAGCTTTCAAAATTTTTAAAGAAACAGACGATAGCATTTCCATTAGTTTTAAACTGATGGCGATGCAGAATAATTTTGGACGATATGAAGTTGAAGTGGGAAATACAAAAGATCTTGATCCGGTTAAAATTATTTTCTCCCCCGAAGGGGAAATTCTGGTTTCTGAATGGAATGGAGAAAAAAAAATAGGAAAATATGATCCTGAAACATGGAATGAAATTGAGCTGGATATAGATATTTCATCCAACCGTTTTAAAGTGAAATGTAATGGAACAATCTCTGATCAGTTTGTATTTAACAGCAGGGGGACAAAATGGCTCAACAGAATAACTTTCCGAACAGGTATTAACAGAGGAATATCAATAAATCCGGTTAATCCGGAAGAGGATCTCCCTTTGGAAAAATCTGCTGTTTATTATCTTGATGATGTAAAAGTAAATTCAAAAAAAGCAATATAAACTTTCAATTGTGTCCGGTTAAAATATGAGATTGCTTCGCTATACAATGACAAGATATACATAAGCTTTGGTTTTGAGGAGGCTTGGATGCTTGAGACAGAGTAAATTATTAAAAGAAGATCATCATGAAATTTATACGTATTGCCTTTTTATTTTTGGTTCTATTCTCTTTTGAGGCCTTAAAAGGACAATCAGAAAAGTCTGAAGATCTTCTTTTTAGCTGGAATTTTGATTCAGTTTTAAATGCTGAGAAAAAGCAGACTCAATTATTCGCGAATTACTCCCGGGAGGGATATTGGAAAAAAGTTCCGGGGGTAAGAGGAGATGCTGTTAAGCTGGATGGGTATACTTCAAAAATTGTTAGCGCTCCTGTTGATTTGACTAAGCTGTTGGATGGTTTTTCTGTTGAAGCATGGCTTGCCCTTCAGGCTTATCCCTGGAATTGGGCTGCGATCATTAATCAGGGCGTTCCAAAAGCTACAAATAAGGATTTCCCCGATTCAGTTTTAACCGATTTCTTTCTTGGCGTGGATGCACTGGGCAGACTTGGATTTAGTGTTACCCTGGAGGATAGCCTTTATTATTGTGTTACTGAAAAGAAGCTAAGCCTGTTAGACTGGAATCATGTAGCCGCCACATTCGATCCTGAGGAGGGAATAAGCATCTATATTAATGCTGAGCTTTCCGGTAGAATAGCTTTAAAAGGAAGACCTGAATTCAGTTCAGGAAGCGAACTGTGGATTGGCAGGAGTTTGAAGAAAGCCGGGGCTTATGGTTCTGAGCGCATGGCAAGTTACTCGCTACATACCGATATGGTTCTTGAGGGCTTGTTGGATGAGATACATTTTTACAACAAAAGTCTTTCATCTGACCGTATCAAAGAATCTTATCTTAATGAAAAACCACAAGTTGTAAGGGCTTTGAAATGGAATACGCTTCCATCTCCGCCAACATCAACTCATGCTAAGTTTGGAGCCATTTATACCCGCTTAAATTATACCGAGGAATGGGAAAGCTTATGGAAAACCGATAAATATCCGGATATACTTGTTCAATTTGAAAATTCTCCTGTTAGACTGATATTTTGGAGAGGAACGGGGTATGGGGCCGTATGGATCACCGAGAACGATATTTGGATGGGCGACCAAAGTCTGGAACGTGTTGGGAAAAACAAATCGCCCATGGGTTGCGCCGAACACATGTCGGATAAACAAACCCGGTATTCCCAGGTTCGTATATTGGAGCAAAATGATGCAAGGATTGTTATTCACTGGCGCTATGCACTAACCGACATTGTGTATAATGTTTTTAACGCCGATGACCAGGGAGAATGGGGAGAATGGGCAGATGAGTACTATTATATTTATCCCGACGGGATCACAACCCGATATCAAATATTGCATTCAGATAAGCTAAGTCATGAATGGCAGGAAACCATTGTGATAAATCAACCGGGTACCTATCCGGAGAACAATATTGAATTGGAGGCCATGACATTAGCAAATCTGGACGGGGAAATAAAAACCTATTCCTGGGCGAATGGGGCTCCTGATAATTTCAATGAGCCTGAAAATAAAATCATCCAGATGGTTAATCTCAAATCAGATTACAAACCATTTATCATTTTTGAACCTGAAGTAAAAATAAAACCCTTTAGAGGAGCGATAAGGCCAGAATATTCGAAATTTCCCTGGTGGAATCATTGGCCGGTTGCACAGATTCCCAATGATGGAAGAAAGGCTTTTGCGCCCGACCGCCCTTCACATTCCTCCCTTTCTCAATCCATTGAGGATTCAAAAGTTATACACAATAATGGGAATGGGAGTTATTCTGTAGTTACTTTAACAGGAATGACAGATAAGCCAATAAAGGACCTACTTAATTTGGCGAAATCATGGAATAATAATGCCGATTGTGAAAGTAATTCAGATAATCTGGAATTTATTGAATACAGTAAAAATGAGAAAGTATATATATTAAATTATAAGTCAGAAATTCCCGAAGAGCTTGATTTCAAATTATTGGCAAACAAGGAAAACCCACTGGTAAACCCGGCTTTCGTACTAAGGAATTGGCAGAGTAAAGATATAAGTATTGAGTTAAACGGTAAAAAACTGGAGGAAGGCAAAGAGTATCGGTTAGGTATTAATTTAGGTTTGCAAGAATCGGATTTGGTTTTATGGCTTGAATTAATTTCAACAGAAGAAATCTCAATCATTATTAAACCAGTTAATAGATAATTTGTTGATATTTAATATGGGAAAGAGTACTTTTAACAATAATAATCAATAGACTGATTTATCTGCAGGAATTAGAATTTGTATTACGATATCCAAATTATAAACGTATTAAATTCCTTTGCAATAAGAGTTATATGAAACATACAATCTGTTATTAAGAAATATTTAAATTGCTATTGTTAGCAGATTAATTGCTTATTTTGAATATACAGCAGGCTAAAAAAAATACGGAGAAATGAAACATCAAAGCACGCAAATAATTGTCCCCGACAGCAGTTCCTTTAATCTTAAAAAAACGACCTTAACGCCAGAAACATACAAGATTCATTCGCATAAGAATTATGAATTAAATTATATAATTAATGGTTGGGGTACAAGAATAATTGGCGATAACATTGAAAGTTTTTCAAGAGGAGATCTGGTTATAATCGGGCCCAACCTGCCTCATTGCTGGGAAGTAAAAGGGGTTTCTCAGGGTCTGACTCCTGAGTGTATTACCATCCATTTTCATGAAAACTTTTTAGGTCATAGTATAATAAAGTCGCCTGAATTACAACCAATGTATTCCCTTCTGGAAGAATCTGGATTGGGCATACAGTTTTTTGGTGAAGAAACTCTGGATGCAGGCTATATTCTTCATAAAATGCTAAAAGCCAATAGCTTTAGAAGGCTCATCTACCTCCTTGAAATATTTGAGCTTCTGATAAGGACTAAGGATAGTAAAGTTCTTGCAAAGGCCGGATATCTGGAAGGTATAAAAAATACCAATAACGAAAAGTTAACTAAAGTATACGAGTACATACTGGTTAATTTTACAAAAAAGGTTTATTTATCAGAGGTTGCAGACCTTTGCTATATGTCCTCAAGTGCGTTTTGCAGGTTCTTTGAAGGCACAACAGGAAAACCTTTGTTTAATTATTTGAAAGAAGTCAGAATCGGATACGCCTGTAAATTATTGCAGGAATCTGATCTTTCAATATCCGACATTTGTTATCAATCGGGCTACAACAATCTTGCTCATTTTAATAATCAGTTCAAGGAAATCTGTTCAGTTTCTCCAGGGCAGTACAGAAAAAATATTAAATCTGTTGGGCATTGATTATTTTTTTTCACTTTCAATTTTGTATTTATTGGATGAGAATTATTCAGATGCTAAAGGCAATTTAGTAATATCTTGATTTAATTTTCATCTATTACTATATTTTGAAATTAGCATATGTAATTGCCTTATTATAAATAATATGCGAAGATAGATATTAATGAGATTAAATCATTAATAGTTATAATTGTTAATATACTATAAATAATTGCCCATATCGATAATAAATGTTGCCATTACATAAGGTATTTTTGTGTTTAATAACTTCTAATTTAAAACCTATGAACAGATCAGTTTTGAAAATCCTATTGCTATTCCTTTTTGCATTAATTTCGGATTATGCTATTGCTCAAAAAACTATATCTGGAACTGTCACCGATGAAAATGGGAATATGCTCCCCGGAGTATCCATAATAATTCAGGGAACGACTACCGGAGCTGTTACAAATCTTGAAGGATATTATACCATCTCGGTACCTGATGAATCAGTTGTACTACAATATTCTTTTATTGGTTACCTTGAAAAATCTATTCCTGTAGAAGGTAATAGTACAATAAATGTCCAATTATTTCCTGAAGTCCAGACACTGGATGAAATAGTTGTTATTGGATATGGTACCAGAAAAAAAGCAAACCTTACCGGCGCAGTTAGCACAGTCAAATTTGATGAGAAGTTAACGAGCCGGTCATTAGCGAATGTATCCACCTCTCTTGCCGGAATGGTTCCAGGGCTATCTGTGCGGCAGGGTTCAGGAATGCCTGGAAATAACAATACTGAATTATTGATACGTGGTTTAGGAACTGTAAATAATGCTAATCCACTGATAGTAGTGGATGGAGTTCCTGATGTTGATATTGACAGAATAGATATGAATGATGTTGAAAGCATATCGGTTTTGAAAGATGCTGCTTCCTCGGCTGTTTATGGTTCAAGAGCAGCGAATGGGGTTATTCTTATAACTACAAAATCAGGCAGTAGCGGAGGTGCTAAAATCCGCTATTCCGGATCCTACGCAAGTACCAGTCCCATTAAATTTTACGATAATCTCACAAGTTACCCTAAAACTATGGCTTTACATATACGCGGAGCCAATGCTGGTAATAAGGAATCTGTTTATCAGTGGGGTGCTATTGAAGAATGGATGGCTAAAGGTCTTCTGGATCCTGTCCTTTACCCAAATACTGATTGGTACGATGTCATCTTTCAAAATGGTGTGTTGCAAAATCATAATATTTCGGCTTCAGGTGGAGATGATAAATTGAATTTTTATATTTCGGCAGGATTATCAGACCAAACAGGTGTTGTAATTAATAATGATTTTAAGAGATATAATTTTCGAACAAATTTAGAATATAAAGTCCGGAAAAGCATTACGGTAGGAACCCGAATCGATGGTCAGTATTCAGAAATGGAATATGGTATGAGCGACGGGATCGGAGGTTCCGGAATCAGAAATACTAATCCTGGAGTTACTCCCATTCATCCTGTTACCGGTCAATATGGTGCTGCAATGGCCTATGGAGAAAATAAGCAGGCTTCTAATCTTTATGCTGAATATTCAATCGACCATAACCAAAAATCGAAAACAGGCATAAATGGTAGCCTTTATGGAATATGGTCACCGCTGAAAGGATTAACCACCCGGATTGACTATGGCCTAATATATATGAATCAGTTTGCAAGGGATTGGAGTGATCCTTCAAAATCATATAATCTTCAAACAGGTGAAGTGGTTTCAATCCTAGTTGGTGATAATGCAGGAATATCAAATCGCTTTGATCTTGATACGAAGACTAACTTTCAGGCTCGTATTGATTATCAAAATGAGATCTTTTCAGGCCATAATCTTGGCTTAATGGTTGCCTTTACAGAAGAAAGCTGGAATGAAAGGATGTTGTCGGGAAGCAGAAACGATCGCTTATATCCAAATATACTTGAGATTAGTGCTGCCTTACCTACCATTCAGGAAGCTAATGGTTCCTCAAGTGCTGAAGGACTTAGAGCCTTTATTGGCAGATTAAATTACGATATAAATGATCGCTACCTTATTGAATTCAGTGCCCGCTATGACGGCTCATCTAAATTCTCAGAAGCAAATCAGTATGGATTTTTTCCTTCAGCTTCTGCAGGATGGAGAATTTCTGAAGAGGACTTCTTTTCAAGCCTGAAAGATAAAATTAACTATGCCAAATTAAGAATTTCGTGGGGAGCTCTTGGAAATAATTCCGGTGTAGGAAGATATGAGCAGAAAGAAACATTCGAAACCACAAATTATATTCTGAATAACCAGATTGTAAAAGGCTTTAGCTATTCAAAAATGATAGATCCATATTTTTCATGGGAGTCAACACAAGTTCTTAATGTTGGACTGGACGCTGGATTTTTCGATAATATGATTTATGCAGAATTTGATTATTATGATCGTCTAACAACAGGAATGATCAGACCCTCCGATTTATCTGATTTTCTTTTTGGTTATCAGGCTCCGCGTATTAATGTCGGAAACTTAAGAAACAGGGGGGTCGAATCGAATATCACCTTCAATAAAAGATTTGGAGATATGCAATTCATGACAAATTTTAACCTCTCTTATAACGTGAATAATCTTGAGAAATGGAATGAATATTTAAGTCCGGGTAACGTATTTCTTAATATGCCATACCAATATATATACTCGTATAAAGATCAGGGAATCATTCAAAGCTGGAACGAAATAATAAATGGACCCTTTCAATCCAATTACATTGCACCCGGAGATATTTTGCTCAAGGATATAAATGGCGACGGAACCATAGGAGGAGAAGACCGGCTTGCTTATCCTGAAAAAATGCAAAGAAGACCAAGCATTAACTCATCTCTAACATTAAATTTCGCATGGAAAGGTTTTGATTTCTCAACCTTTATAAACGGAACTGCAGGAAGATATGACTTTTGGGGAGACAACCTCACCACTACAAGTCCCAGGGATAATAGATTTAATTTTTCTCAGTTTCACTGGACTGATACTTGGAATTATTATAATCGGGATGCCACCATGCCACGAATGACTATTTCTGCCGGTGAGGATGGTGGAAGAAATGGAACTGATTCTAATTTCTGGCTTCAAAACAGATCTTTCCTAAGACTTAAAAATGTTCAATTGGGATATTCACTGCCAAAAGCTTTGATAAATAAAATCCAGGTACACAAATTCAGAGTATATTTTACTGCAGATAATCTATTAACATTCACAAAATGGCAGGGTATTGATCCTGAAAAGGATACTTCAGGAGACGATTTTTATCCTCTGCTTAAAAGTTATGCTTTTGGAGTAAACATTGAATTTTAATAAATATTTAGAAAGCTTAAAATTACAAATTGTTGATATTATGAAAATAGAATTAAAATATTTCAAAAAGATTGCAATTATACTGGGAATACTATTCATAATTCCAGCATGCACGGAAGATTTACTGGATCAAAGTCCACGGAACGAAATTTCCTCAGACCAATTCTGGCAAAGTCCCGATGATGCCATAACTGCAACCTACGGTGTATACCATGCCGCCCGCCTCTTGTTCCGATTCGATTATATGTATGATGGTTTTAGTCCATATGGCCGATACCGAAATTTAAGAAACAGTTTCGAGAACATCGAAAATGAAACCGGAGTAAGCGATCCAACGGGAAGCTTTTTAGCAGGTGGAGGGATTGGTGATAACTTTGATATGACTTGGAAGCTTTGTTACAGAATTGTAAATCGTGCTAATTATGTATTGTCATATGTTGATCGTATGATTGAAGAAGAAACAAATGCTGAAGCAAAAAATGAATTAAGGAGGATACGTGGAGAGAACTATTTTTTAAGGTCTCTTGCCTATTTCCGCTTAATTACCTTATGGGGAGATGTACCATATTATGATTATGTACTAGATGGAAATGATGATGCTTATACTTTAACTCAAATGCCTATTTCTGATGTAAAAGATATGATAATTAAGGATCTCGATTCTGCCTGTGTGGTATTGCCTGATCCAGGATCAATACCAAGTGGACAAAGAGGTCGCGCTACTCAAGCATCAGCATACGGATTCAGAGGAAAGGTTAAACTATACTGGGCGAGCTGGAAAAAGAACGGATGGCCCGAAATAGAAGGATTCCTTCAGGATGATGCAGAAGCTCAGGTATATTTTGCCGAGGCTGCCAGCGATTTCGGGAAGGTTATCAATGATTATGGACTTCAGCTTTTCGGAGAGGGAGACCCGGGAACATATGGCGATAACGATAATTTTGACCCAAATCAACTCCCTATGTATTGGCACCTTTTCCAGTTCGGAGCCGAATATTCATCTGAAATTATTTTTTCGGTTCAGTTTGCCGGTCCCGATCTTGAACAAGGTGACTGGCTCACAAGAGGATTTGGAAACAGACATACTATTAATGGTCAGGTTTTTTATGCGCCATCTCACCATTTAGTAAATCGTTACCAGTTAATTGAAACAGGTGATTTTGCCCCTCCTGTAGTATTTGGTAAGGATGTAAACTTAATAAACGGGGCTATCAATCCCTTAACCTATGAAAGAGATACAACAGATGTGAATGCAAGAGCACTGAGAGACTGGAGAATGAAAGCTACTATTATGTGGGATGGACAGAGATGTTTATGGATAGATGCAACAGGACTTCTTCCCCCATTGGATACCGTTGAATTAAGATGGGGTGATAAAAGCTCTGGGTTTATCGATTATGATGATTCGGATATGGGATATATTTACCGGAAATGGGTAAGACAAGAGCCTACGGGAGGAAGAACGGATGGTTCTCAGGACTTCTATATGATGCGACTTGCAGATGTATTCCTTATGTATGCAGAAGCTAAAAATGAAACTGAAGGGCCTTCACAAGAATTGGTCGATTTGCTTAATCGTATCCGTGTCCGTGGAAATTTACCGGGACTGGCACCGGATAAATACGATTCTAAGGAGAGTTTCTTTGATGCCATTGAGCAAGAAAGAATTGTAGAGCTAAATGCTGAAGGCCATATTGGATTTGACATCAGAAGATGGAGGAAACTGGAAGAAATTTATCCTAGTCCTCAAGGTTTAGCTTTTTATGATACTCATGGCTCCAGAGATACAGAAGTATTTTTAAATGCTACACCTCAGGACTATCAAAGAATGTATTTGTTTAAAATACCACCTGATGAGATGGAACGAAATACCAAACTTCGCCAGAACAAACCTTGGTTATAGAATAGAATTCAAAAAATGAAAATAATTCAAAAAATGAAAATAAAACATATAATATCAGGATTAATTGCAGGCTTATTTATTTTATATTCTTGCAGTGAATACCCAATCGATGATGACGGTTTGCTCATTACTACCCAGGAAAAATGCTATATCGGATCTATATATCTTTATGGGACCGACAATATCGACTGCTTAATTCAGGATTCAACTTTAATAGACACCATTAATCTAACAGTCAATGGTTTAGTAAAGTTTGGCACAAACCTGAAATATTTAAAACCAGCCGCAAGTTTATCAATCGATTCAAAAATAACTCCTGCAATGGGGGTATGGACAGATTTTAGCCTTCCCCGGAATTATACGGTAATTTCCGGGAATCGCAAAGTTATTAAAGAGTATACAATAACAATCAGGGTAGAGGGAGAATAATAATTCTAAGTATAATTAAAGATTATAAATATGAAAACGATAAAGCATATAGTATTATTTCTTGGAATTTTAATTTCAGGCATATCATGTTCTGATGAAACAGCGTCCAGCTTAAGGGACGATTATATTATGAAAACAATTGCCCCTGCAATGGTTGGAGAAACCTTAGAGTTTGCCTATGCAATGGGAGCATTAGATGGTGTTCTGGCTTCTGTTACCGCAGAGGTAAATATTATTGGCGCTCCGGGAACCGGATTTAACCCAAATTCATTTCATGTCGATTCCCGTGGAAATGATATCGGCGTATTAGTAGCCGACACTTCAACTGAAAGTAATATTTCAAGGGCTGTTTTTTCCATTGATACCACAGCAGCCACGTTAAGATTTAATTATGTTGTTCCCGAAGAGGCAAGAGGGCAATCTGTTTATATAACTTTCGAGGCCGAATCAACACTTGGAGAAAAGGTTTCCACCACTACTCCTAAATATCCGGTTTCAAAAATGGATATTAAAAGAGGTATCGTTATGACCGATAATGATGTATGTTTCTTTTCAATAGAAACAATGAAATCTTATACGGCTGCTGAAGTTGAAGCCCAGGGTTTAACAGATAAAATTGATTTAATGTATCTCTATGACGCTCTAAATTCTGATGGAATCATCTATGGTCATGCTTTGGTATCGCCTGGTTCAGATGAAAAGTATCTTAATAGCCGAATCATTCCAGCAAGCTTTTCATTAAATAAAACCAGAATCCAAAAACAAGTATTTATCAGAGATATGCAATTAAGTGGGACAATTCCGGCAAACTTTGTAGATGATATAGATCTTGAAACCCTTGATTTATCAAATTCTCTTGACTTTATTTTAGGTATAAGCAATACGAATAGTGCGTTTATTGAAACTGCGGATGGGAAATATCGGGCATATTTGTTTTTCAATGAAGCGAAAAGACGAACCTTAACTTTTGGTATAAAAAGGCTTGAAATGCAATAAAATAATTAAATAATTTATTTGATATGGGAAATATAAAGAATTTTGGAATGGGTTCGATTAGCTTAATTATGTTGATTTTATTTGGATGCAATAATCCCACAGAGAATTCTAAGTTAATGTTGAAATCAGAATTTATTTATCAGGCAAATGAAGTCCCATTCCCCAGCTGTCATGCCTCTACCATTGCCGAAACTCCAGAGGGACTGGTAGCTGCATGGTTTGGTGGCACCCACGAAAAGCATATGGATGTTGGAATTTGGCTTAGCAGAGAAGTAGATGGAGAATGGACCACCCCTGTTGAGGTGGTTAATGGCATTCAAAATGATGAATTGCGTTACCCAACCTGGAATCCGGTTTTATTTTATACTTCCGATAAATTGTTACTTTTTTATAAAGTCGGGCCCGATTGCTCCTATTGGTGGGGTGAAATGATGACTTCCGATGATTTTGGAGTTTCCTGGTCTGAACAGCAACGTTTACCGGATAGTATTTGGGGGCCAATCAGGAATAAGCCGGTTTTACTGGCTTCCGGAGAATTACTTTGTCCTTCCAGTACCGAATATGACGGCTGGCGTGTTCATATGGAATCAACCAATGATTTGGGTAAAACCTGGAGCCGGACAGAAGCTTTGAATGACGGTGATAGCTTAGACGCAATTCAACCAACTATACTTACTCATCCAAACAATAAACTGCAAATCCTTTGCAGAACCAAAAGCAATAAAATTTACTCTTCCTGGTCGTCCGATAATGGAAATACCTGGTCAGAGCTAAACCCAATAAACCTGCCAAATAATAACAGCGGAATCGATGCGGTAACTCTTACAGACGGGAGGCATTTGCTGGTGTACAATCATATTGACCGCTCTCTGAAACAAGGTAAAAGAAATCTTCTGAATTTGGCAATATCCATGGATGGCATTAATTGGGAAGCCGTTGGTTTACTTGAAAATGATGACAATATAGAACATGAATATTCCTATCCGGCCATAATCCAGACTAATGACGGCTTGGTACATATTATCTATACCTGGCGGAGAGAATTAATTAAACACATTGTTATTGACCCCGCCAGAATTGTTTCAACACCAATGGATAATGGCAATTGGCCGGAAAACATTAATTAGGCCAAACTTTGAGGGCTAAATTCCCCCTATATTCTTGGAAAAAAGCAAAAAATTAAGAATAGTTGGAAAACAAAAAAAAAAGAAAAACTGCTTAATTTATATATATATATTAATCATTTATTTTAGCAATGATAGATTCAAAAACCAGCTTTAGTTTGGAAGGAATAGTCCCTCCCCTTGTTACCCCTTTGTTAAGCGATAACGTGCTTGATGTTATAGGATTAGAAAAGTTGATAAACCATGTTATCAATGGCGGAGTACATGCAATATTTATTCTCGGAACAACCGGAGAATTGTCGCGATTAAGCTATACTTTAAAAAAGGAAGTAATACAAAATTCTTACAGAATTATAAATAAAAGGGTTCCTTTGCTCGTGGGAATAACGGATACATCTATACAAGAAAGTTTCAAACTTGAAAAAATTGCTTTTGATACAGGAGCTGATGCTGTTGTTCTTGCACCTCCTTTTTATTACCATGTTGAGCAGCAGGAGTTATTGGAATATTTTAAGACAGTTGCAGAAAATATTTCACTCCCATTATTTTTGTATAATATGCCTGCCAGAACCCATATAAGTATAGACATAGAAACTGCAAGGCAGGCATCAGAAATTCCCGGAATAGTTGGAATCAAAGATAGCTCCGGGGATTTTGATTATTTTAAAAAACTCCTTGAAGCATTGAAAGACAAACCCAATTTTTCTGTATTTGTAGGACCTGAGGAGATAATGGCACAATCAGTTCTTCTGGGAGCCAGCGGCGGCGTAAACGGTGGGGCAAACTTATTTCCTGAACTATATGTGCAGTTATATGAGGCGGCCAGAACGGGAGACTTAGAAACGGTTGCAAACCTTCAGGGAGTAGTTGATCAGATAAGTAGTAATCTGTATCAGGTTGGAAAAGGGCATGGACAACCTAATTTTATAAAAATTTTGAAAGAAGCCCTGTGTCAAAAAGGAATCTGCAAAGCCATTATGGAGAAACCCTATATTCCCTTTTCAACAGATCAAAAGCAACAAATATCGATTTTTTTAAATAATATTGAAGTTCCGGATACACTTAAAAAATTAGAAAGATATGAATAGTATTGACATTATAATTTTCATAGCATATCTAATCGGAGTCGTAATATTTGGGAGTTCATTCTACAAAAAAAATAAATCTGCAAAATCATTTACTCTGGGGAATAATAATATCCCAACCTGGGTAATTTCCTTGTCAATTTTCGCAACCTTTGTAAGCAGTATAAGTTATTTGGCCTTGCCCAGTATTGCCTATCAATCAAATTGGAACGCTTTCGTTTTTAGTTTATCTATTCCACTTGCCATCCTAATGGCAATCAAATTTTTCATTCCATTATACCGATCTGTTGGGAGTCCTTCAGCATATACATACCTCGAAAAAAGATTTGGGCCCTGGGCGAAATATTACGCCTCTGCAATGTATTTGCTTACCCAGTTAATGCGGGCAGGAACAATTCTATATTTACTGGCACTTACACTCAATATCATCCTGGGTTGGAATATCGTTACCATTATTGTTATAACTGGGGTTAGCGTTATGATTTATTCCAGTCTTGGAGGAATTCAGGCAGTGGTTTGGACTGATGCAATCCAGGCTATCATTCTCGTAGTCGGCGCCCTTGTTTGTGCAGCACAATTAGTTTTCTCTATGCCCGAAGGACCCGGTCAAATCATGCAAATTGCCATAGATAATAATAAATTTAGTCTGGGTAGCTTCTCCGGCGATTTAACCAGCTCAACTTTTTGGGTTGTTTTAATTTATGGACTTTTTATAAATCTTCAGAACTATGGCATAGATCAGAATTATATACAAAGATATATGACAGCCAGCTCTGAAAAGGAGGCGAAAAAATCTGCCCTTTTTGGAGGGCTCTTATATGTTCCCGTGTCATTGCTTTTTGTATTTATAGGTACTGCCCTTTTTGCCTATTATTCTGTAAACCCAGATTTCCTTCCTGTCGGTATTGAAGGAGATAAAGTCTTTCCTTATTTCATTGTTAATAAACTCCCGGTTGGACTTACAGGTCTTTTAATAGCATCTGTGTTTGCAGCCGGCATGAGTACCGTATCTACCAGTGTAAACAGCTCAGCAACTATTATTTTGAATGACTTTTTTAAAGCAAAGGATGAAGAAAAAGAATCTGATAAAAAATCAATGAAGATTCTCTACTCAGCCTCATTTATTTTTGCTACCCTAAGCATATTGATAGCAATTGCAATGATAAATGTTCAAAGTGCTCTTGAAGCCTGGTGGAAACTTGCATCTATATTTAGTGGCGGAATGCTCGGATTATTCCTGCTTGGGTATTTCTCTAAAAATTCTAAAAATATAGAAGCCGTTCTTGGAGTAATAGTTGGATTTGCGGTTATTGCATGGATGAGTCTCTCATCTATGATTTTCAAAACAGAAGAAATGAGCAAATTTGCTAGTCCTTTCCATAGCTATTTGTCCATAGTCTTTGGAACATTGGCAATATTTTTTGTGGGATTTATAATTACAAATTTTCTGTTTAGAAGAAAAAAAATAAAGCCTTAATTGGAGAAATAATTCCAAAAGAAACATACACCACAATAAATGAACCCCGGAAACATATTATTAATTCTCACAATCCTTTTGCTTATGGCATGCACAAATACCTCTGATAATAATGCTACTAATATTTCTAATCAGGAAATGGAATGGTTCGAAAAGGGAAGCTGGAGAGAAGACCTTAGCATGCAACCCGATGAAACGGTTAATATTAAGGAACTCTATAAACAATTTCATTTAAAACCTGATTTGTGGAGAAAAGCTTTCACTTTTTTAAGTGAAATTGATTTGGAAAGTTTAGAGGTGGGAAAATATGAATTGATGGGCGATACATTATTCTATATTATCGATGAGTATACTTCCAGAGACGAATCAGAGACAAGATTCGAGGCGCATAGAAAATATGCCGACATACAATATCTAATTTCTGGTGAGGAAAAAATTGGTGTTTCATCCCTTGGGGGAGCAAAAGTCCTGGAACCCTACGATGAATTAAAAGATATTGCATTCTATGAACTCGGTAAAAACAATTACCGGCTAGCCGATCAGAATGTTTTTTTTGTTTTCTTTCCTCAGGATGCTCACCGGCCGTGTTTGAAAGCTGAGAATAACAGCACTGTAAAGAAAATTGTCTTCAAAATCAACCTTGACTAAATAATTGCTATGGAAATGACTCATAGAATTAACATAAATAAATTCATAAAACTTGCCTGTTTTCTATTATTCTTATGCCTTAATCCAAACCTTAAAGGCCAAACCTCTGAGCTAATTACTTTTCAGGTAACGGTGCAAGATTACCAAAAGAATATCCTAGCAAATCAGAACCTTAATGCTAAAATTGGAATCGTCTCTGAGAAGTCAGATATATTCTACCAGGAAGAGCAAATGGTGACAACAAATTCGAGGGGATTGGCAAGCATTCAGATAGGCAAAGGAATCAATAAAATAGGTAATCTCAACTCCATTGACTGGGAAAATGGTGCCAATTTTTATTATATTAAGACAGCCTTTGATCAGAATGGAGGGACCAACTTTTCTCTTGTTATTAATACTCTTATTGAAAGTGTTCCCTATGCCCTTCAGGCAAAGTATGTAGAAAATTTCGATGAAACAGATCCTGAATTTAAGAATTCCGTTTCCAGTAAAATAAGTAAGGAAAATATTGAAAATTGGAACAGATCTTTAAGAGATAGACATTATCAGGGGGATGTCGTTGCGGGTGGAATAGTTTTTATGGTAGATTCTACCGGCGAAAATGGATTGGTAGCTTCATTGCAGGATATAAATAGTTCAGTGGTTTGGTCACCATCTGCAATAAATATTGAAGATAATAGCTCCTCAAACGGAGAAAAGAATACTGAAGCAATTGTTCAGGAACTAGGCCCTGGAGATTATGCGGCATTCCAGTGTGACAACCTTATTATTAACCGAAAAAATGACTGGTATCTGCCATCTTTGAATGAACTGTCTTTATTGTTCGATTCACGATATGAAATAAATAAAGCTCTGGAAATTGACGAAGATGTATCTACAGAAGGAATTAGTAACAAACAATATTGGTCTTCAACACAGATTAATCAGGATAGTGCTTTATCAATCCAAAATGGGAATATCACAGCCCTGAATAACGATTCACTAAATTTTGTAAGAGCCATACGTCAATTTTCAGGTTTATATGATATTAATAACTATGCATGGATACCCCTTCTTGGGCCGGAAGAGGAACTGAAGAGCGACGGGAATGTTAGCATCATTGTTGAAAATGAAGATGGTGATGTGGTGGTTGATGAAGACGGGAAAAGGGGGACTGTTTGTCGGCCTATACCTGAAATAAAACTTCCTGTAAAAATTACATTCAACTTGCAAACCAAATATGATCCGGAGGCCAGTGAAGAACCAACTATTTTAAGAGGGACCGGTGATTTCAGGATATGCTTTGGTGGCCCTCCCAAAGGAGTTCAGTTAGATGAAATTCAAGAGGCCAATATGGG
>JAIOZM010000059.1 GCA_021740585.1 Bacteroidales bacterium | reverse complement strand
TGTACCAAATACTTTTGCAGAAACAATCTTTTCTGAAATACCTGGTAAAACAAGGGCAGGATCTGTCCAATCTAAGAGGTGTATAAAAATTTTGTCTTCTTTCTGGGTTGAAACTCCCCAGGGGCGAGGTTCAAATGGCCCACCTCTGGTACCATATATAGTTTCTCCATATTGTTTCATCCAAATACCCATCTCATCCAATACTTTTATATGTTCAGGTCTTATTTCTCCATTTGGCATCGGACCCACATTCAATAAGAAATTTGAATTATGGCCGGCTCCTTTTACCATGTATTTTATTAAATCGGATGAACTTTTGGTTTTTTTATCGTAAATATTAAATCCCCAGGATCCATTGCCGCTAATAGTTTCGCATATTTCCAATGGCAGGCGCCCAACAGCCTGATCGTTGGCCCAACCGGTAGTATTCTGCCCCGGGAGATCCTTCTCGAACATTTGAAAATCTTCTCCTTTTACGGTAGAAACATGATGATTATTTCCGACCATACAATCCGGTTGCAAAGAGTGAATCAGGTCATACGTCTTTTGCAGTTGCCAATCCTCATCAATTTTATCCCAAATACCGTCGAACCAGATTCCTCCAATTTCCCCATAATTTGTTAGTAATTCCGTTAACTGAGTATTCATATAGTCGAGATATGCTGGAAAGTTGCGTGCATTTCCTCTTCCTGTGTAATCGCCCCCGGTTCTTCCACCGGCATAGAAATCGGGGTGATGCCAATCAAGATGACTGTAATAAAAGAAAAGTTTTATACCTTCCTTATGACAGGCATCAGCCAGCATTTTAAGTACATCCTTTTTATATGGAGTGCGATCAACAATATCATAATCAGATACTTTAGAGTCGTACATTGCAAAGCCATCGTGATGTTTTGATGTAATTACAATGTATTTCATTCCGGCTCTTTTTACCATAGCTACCCATTCATCAGGATCAAAATCTACCGGATTGAAGAAAGATGGTAATTTTTCGTATTGTGTTATTGGAATTTCAGTCCTATGCATTACCCATTCTCCGTTGGCAAGCACACTATATACTCCCCAATGAACGAATAAGCCAAATTTCGCATCCTGAAACCAGATTCTGTTTTCAAGATTTCCTTCTGACGGATAATAATTGTCTTGTGAGAATAAAGGGAAGGTAAGGATGATGGTAAGGATGATAGTGAAAATGTTCTTCATTTTGTTTTTTGTTAGTTAATACTTATTCGAGCTCTCAAAGGGCAAGGTTTTATTGTAATACTTTCCAGTATCTGCACCAAGTGTTATTTAGATTCAACCTCCGCCTGGCAAAAGTGTTTTTCAAATTACGATTATTTTAGCACTAAAGATATAAATATCAATTTAAAATTTTAAATACTTATCCCAACTCTTTTCTAATGTTTATATTGCGATCAAATTAGTTTTCGATACTATCCCATGGGATTTTAACTATCAGGGATGGGGATTGACACTCCCAAGCCATATCATACGTAAACCCTGTCATTGTGAGCACAGCGAAGCAATCTCATATTTTTACCGGACACTATTGATTTATTTTCTAATATTTATCGATTCATCGAAAAATGAAGCACTCTCATCGAAATAATTTTACTATTATACTCAGACTCTTTTCCTTTGGTCTACACTTTAAATTAAAGATCATGAAAAACAAATTAATTCTCGTGGCAACAATACTTTCAATAGTTGTTAGTAGTTGCATAGTTAAGAGCATTCATCCTTTCTATTATGACAAAGATGTTGAGTTTAAAACTGAATTATTAGGTACCTGGCTTGATTCCGACAGTTCGAAATGGGAATTTTCTCAGCGGATTTTTCAGGAATCATTTTTGGGTGCTGAAAAAAAAGACAAATCGTATAAAGCTGTGTATTATGAAGATGAAAAAGATACTTCTTATTTCAATGTTCATCTGTTTAAACTTAAGGAAAAGTATTATTTAGATTTCCTGCCTGAGGTGGAAGATAATATTGGTGATAAATTTGGTTCAATTCATTTTATTCCAACTCATTCTATTGCCAGGGTTGAATTTGTTGGCGATAATAATATTTGCTTTTTTTGGTATGATCAGGATTGGCTGGCAAATCTGTTTGAACAAAACAGGATTAAAATATCTCACGAATTTATTAAAACTCCGGGTTCCAGCGAAGAATATATTCTAACCGCTGAGACTTCAGAATTACAAAAATTCCTTGTAAAATATGGATCTGAAATTAATGTCTTTGAAAAAATCAACTTTGACTCGATTATAAACCTGAAAGATGAATTGAAAATTCATAATACTATTATTGAAAAAATGGAATCTTATAATAATTCTGATGAGAATGATTTGATATATTTATCGATAAGAAAAATTGACAATGTGGAATAAACTAAAAAAGTATTTTCTTTTTGTAATTCAAAGAAGAACCGTACAACATTTTTTATTCTGGCTCATCAGCTTCAGAATATTATTGGAGATATTTGCGAATTCAAAAGATTTTCTTCGTATCGATTTTATCTATACCGGGGTGTTTATTTCAACAATAATGCTACCGGTATATATTAATTTAAGAATACTGATTCCTAAAATTTTAACCGGAAATAAATACTTCTTATTTGGAATTTTATTTTTATTACTTCTCACTTCTTCGGTATTAATAAATTATGTCACTTTCAATAGTTTAATTGATTACATTTTTCCGGGATATTATTTTATTTCTTTTTACGAATTCATTGATATAGCCAAGTTTATGCTTGTTTTTATGTTGCTGACAAGTCTGCTTAAATTATCAAAATCATGGTTTATCCTTACGGAAACAAAAAAGAAATTATCTCAAATCGAAGCAGAGAAATACAGGAATGAGCTGTTGGCCTTACGAACTCAGATAAATCCTCATTTCATATTTAACAGTTTAAATAATATTTATTCATTGGCAATAAATAAATCAGATATGGCCCCTGATGCCCTTATAAAGCTTAGTAATATAATGCGTTACGTTATATACGAAGGAAGCGCCGACCGGGTAAACCTGAATGATGAGGTCAATATTTTAAAGGAATATATTGAGTTGCAAAACCTGAGAGCCAAAGACTCAAAAATAAATTTCATTTCAAATATAAAAAATAGCAAGGCAAGACTTGCTCCTTTGATATTTTTGCCAATTGTCGAAAATGGCTATAAACACGGAATAAAGGGAGACGTGAAAAATGCTTATTTAAATATTGAACTGAAAGAGTCTGATGGGATTATAGTATTTATTACTATAAATAATAAGGGTTCCGTTGAAAACATTGAGAAAGATACAGGTAAAGGCATTGGTCTTGAAAATGTTAAAAGAAGGTTGGAGTTAATTTATCCCGGAAATCACGAATTTCGTATATTTGATGAGGTAAATCGTTTTGTTGTCGAAATACAGATTCAATATGGAAAAGATGATTAACTGTATAATTGTTGATGATGAGCCTCTTTCACTGGATATATTGGAAAAGTATATCGGTGAAGTTCCATTTCTGAGTCTTCAGTGTAATTGTAGCGATGCATTTGAAGCCCTTGAAGCTATTCAAAAATATAATGTAGACCTAATCTTTCTCGATATAAACATGCCTAAGCTTTCCGGTTTGCAAATGCTCAGAACCCTTACAAATCCACCGGATGTTATTTTTACAACCGCTTATCCTGAGTTTGCCGTAGCTGGATTTGAAGCTGATGCCATAGATTATTTACTGAAACCATTTGACTTTGAGAGATTTTTAAAGGCTGTAAACAAATGTCGAAAGGATAATGACCGCGCAGAAACTGCTGAAAAAGTAAATAAGGATGAAAATGTAATTTGGTTGAAGTCGGATAGAAAATTGCACAGAGTGTTAACTGATGACATTCTTTTTATTGAAGCAGTGGGTGATTATTTAAAGGTGGTATGTGATACGAAAACCTTAATTGTACATGAAACGCTTCATGCCATGGAAGAAAATTTGTCTGAGTATAATTTTTGCAGGATCCACAGATCATACATTATTCCAATCGATAAACTAGAATTCATAGAAGGAAACAGGGTAGGTATCTCCGGCTCCGATTTCCCCGTAGGACAAAAGTACAGGGATGAATTTCTTGATAAGGTTAAAGCTTTGAGGAAGTAGGGTGAAGCCCGATGCTGAATCCCCCTCCTCACTCAAAATAATTAATCCTCAAAACCATCTCGGCCTCTGAAGTTACTTTATATCTATCGTCTATTCTATGTCCGATGATCCACACAATTTGATTCCCGCTGGCCAGAATCCAAAGTTTTTCTTTCTCGGGAATGGATAATTTACTATTTATGAAAAAATCGCTTAGCTTTTTCATTCCCTGCATACCCAAAGGCCTGAAATAATCGCCTTTTTCCCATCTCCTGAGAATAAGTGGGAACTCCAGTTTATCATAATCCAGCTGAGCTACAGTAGCTTCAGGAATAATTTGAAATTCGGATACAGGGTAGGATTCAAATGTCAACATCAAGGGGACATTGATTTCTTCCTGACCCTCGTCAATATAAAATCTTTGTCTGGCTGAATCTGAGATCTCCTCAATTATAAGTTGATCTCTGTCTTTTACCAGCCGGTAATCAGGACTGAAAAATATCTTCCCGCTTTCGTTATTTTTAAGCGATACCATAATATCATCAACTATGGTAGTAGAAAACCCAAAATCCTGAAGAATCTCATAGAGAATTACTCTGTAATGATCTTCAGAGCACAAGCTATCTGCTGAGATATAATAATAGGGGCCTCTTTTTTCCAATAATGATAATTTCTTCTTATTTATTTCATGGATATAAATATCGGCTGCTTCTTGTAATTTGGCCATATTTTCAGCCATAGTCTTTAAAAACCCCGGATTTAACTCTTTAAACAGAGGAATAATATCATGTCTTAATTTATTCCTCAAATACTTTGTACTACTGTTACTACTATCTTCTCTCCAGGGAATATCATTTATATTTGCATAATCCAGGATGTCATTTCTTCCGGCCCATAATAAAGGCCTTATCAGATCATTGGATTTAGCTTTGATTCCGGTTAGACCTTTAATTCCTGTCCCACGTGATAGATTAATAAAAAATGTTTCCAGCTTATCATCCAGATTATGAGCCGTGGCTATCAAATCATATCCTAATTCATTTTTAAGTTCCGAAAACCATTCATATCTTAATTGGCGGGCAGCCATCTGAATGGATATTTTATTTTCCTGAGCAAATACTTCTGTATCAAATTCTTTTACGTTGACTTCCACCTGATATCGATTCTCCTGACTCTTTACAAAATCACAGTCTGCATCGGATTCCCCCCCTCTTAACTTGAAATTACAATGAGCAATACTGAAGCTATAATCTAATTTCGAAAACAGATCGAGCATAACCATGGAATCAATTCCACCTGAAACGGTTAGTAGAATTTTTTGATTCTCCTGCAATAGACACTCCTGTAAAAGGAAAGTTTTAAGACTCTCTAACATTGAAAAAAATTTTAACTAAGATACAAAAAAAAAGAGGCTCAACGAGCCCCTTTTTGGTCAAAAAAGTTTTTTGAAATTTCTTTTTTGTTGATTAAAATTTCCAGTGTTCATCACTCTTTATTTTTTAGAAAGAAAAGCAGCAATACCTTCATGAGTCTCTTTTATGGCTTTATCACCACTGTGCCAATCTGCCGGGCATACTTCACCGTTCTTTTCGAAAAATTGCAAAGCATCAACCATACGTAAGGTTTCCTGGATGCTTCTTCCCAAAGGCATGTCGTTAACAACCTGATGACGAACAACACCTGCCTTGTCAATCAGAAATAATCCTCTGTAGGCTTCAGGAGTTCCATGAAACATTATTTCTTCATTCTCATCATCTTCTTCATAAAAATATTCACCGGCCAGGACTCCATAATTTTCTGATATAGTTAATGCGGGATCTGCTACCAATGGATATTTAACCCCTTTTATTCCTCCATCGTTTCTTTCGGTTTGGAGCCACTTCCAATGAGAATGTTTGGAATCGACAGAGCAGCCAACCACAGCAACATTTCTTTTTTCAAATTCTTTAATATTGTCCTGAAATGCTATGATTTCGGTTGGACATACAAAAGTGAAATCGGCAGGATAAAAGAAGAAAATAACATACTTTTTACCAACATAATCTTTAAGGGAGAAATTTTCTACCACCTCACCACCATTTACAACTGCCGATGCGAAAAACACCGGGGCTTTTTTACCTACTAATACTGACATATTATTCTGATTTTAAATTTATTTTTTGAATCATTTAACAATTTAGGATAAATCTGGTTCACTGAAAAAAACAATATTTTTATAATCCTCTCAATGGCAGGACTTACAGACCCAATAATTCCGGACCTTGTTCAAAAACTATATCAACAGGTATGGCCATTTCTTTCAGCCTATTTAAATCATTTTGAAGTTGTGTTCTAATAAAACCTTTCTCAATAATGAAATTACTTGCCCGGCCGTAGTCTCCAAGTCCTTGGATTTCAATAATCTCATTGGTAAGTCCAAGCATGGCAGCTTTCATTTTATCGAAGTCAACTTTATAGGTCCCGGATATTTCATCACGTGTAAAAGCTCCGGCTTCCTGGAAATAATAAAATTTCATCATATTCGCATTACCATGAGCAGAGGCAGCACCGAATCGAACCGAACGGAAAATGCTTGCCATAAATGTTACGTAATTATTTCTGACATCTTTTTCTCCAAGCTCTCCCATTTCAATAAGTTTAGTTGCAATATACAGGCCCAGAATATCAGCCTTCCCCTCTTCAATAGGTGAATAGCAATCCAATAAAGCTTCCCTAACAGTACCTTTGTTATTAATGGTATAGTCCATTCCCAATCCATGTGCTACCTCATGAAACATTGTATTTTCAAAGAATGCATCAAAATCTATGTATTGTCGCTGACTTTCATCAATGAGAACATTGGAAATCGGAACCAGAATTTTTTCAAATTTAGCCTGAATGGAATTTTTAAGCTGTAATTTCCGGCTTCCATAATTGGCTCTGACTTTGGGGTCGTTGGGCAAATTGATTGCTATAGTTTTACTGCCTGCATTGCAATCGCCCGAGTAAAATACCACATCATAAACATTCAAATCGGAGCCAGTACCCGGTGTTTCCGTTTTAAATTTTGCTTCCACAGGTAATTCTTTCTGAAGCTGAGGAAGCAAACCGGTAAGTTTGCTAAGTTTTTCACTCCAGGCAAGATCTTTAATTAGTATAAAGGATTCGTGGGCTGCTTTGTAATTAAAAAGATTGTCTTCGTAGTTTTCTATTGGACCCACCACAAAATCAATCTTATTATTTTTCATTTCCATCCAGGCTACATCACTTTCGTAATAATCATCCGTTAAAAATGCAGCCGAACGCTTTTCCAAATATGATTTAAAACCTTCATCCTCAGCCAGAGCAGCAGCCTCGAGCAATAAGTCTGAAATCTGTTCTACTTCTTCCTTAAAATATTCATGATACGGAATGGACTTTAAACCACCTTCGGGAGTTCGTCTTAGGATAGTGTATAAATTTGATTTGTCAGGTGAATCAAAGGTTTCAAACTCTTCTTTAGTCATATCTTTTGGATAGAAGTTTGCACCGGAAGGCTTTTGACCGAATTGTGACAAAAAGGGTTTATTGTCGTTTAATCTTTCCCATGGTCCGTAGTTAATGGCGTAGAGACTGCGCAAAACCGGATCGTCAGTAGTCTCCATTAACTCATCTTTATCCCCATAAGCCTCTACCCAATATATTTCATTGATTATATCTGCAATTCTGAAAAATATTTTAATCATTTCTTGCTGATTATCAGACAAATGATTGATATTTGTTTCCAAAGAAACAGAGGTAAAAGAATTCAATTTATTCTCCAGAATTTTTGCGTCTGAATGAAGAAAAATATTTTCAGTGCCATCTTTATGAAGAAAAACTAGTTCCTCATTATTCTTCATGTATTTAAATCTTAGGGTAGCTGTTTTGCCATCATGGCTCCCCTGAGCACTTAATAGAACAAAATCAGTATTATCATCTTCGATAATATAAGATAAAGGCTCATTTTGAAAATAGAGTTGTTTTTGATCTATTCTTACCAGTATCTCCGAAGCAGGTAAAGTTTGAGTATTGCCTTGTTCATCGATTATCTCAGAGGCAGGATGAGTGCCTGAAAAGCTTTGGTAGAGGTAGTCGTGTTTTTCGGAATTACAGGAGTATAGAAGCACAAAAATCGATATTAAAAGTATGGTTTGAATCTTCATAAGTTCATATTTTGTGTTTATTCTTCGAAAATAGAACAAATGCAGATTAATATAAAGGAAATACTCAGATATTTTCGATGTAAATATATAGTTAATGAATGTGGTATTGGGATGATTTTTGAATCTGTTGTTCGGAAAAAACAAACTTAAACAGTCATTATTCGTTAATCCTTGTTCGCCGACAGGCAGAAATATCCATTAATACAATATATTTTTCAATTATTATCTTTCTTCTCTCGCCCTAATAAGATTTAGCATAAATAACCTTATACTTTGCAGGTTTACCACTATACATGCAGGTTCCGCTATTTTTTTCATTATCTAACGGAATACAACGTATTGTTGCTTTTGTTTCCTGTTTTATTTTTTCCTCTGTTTCAGGACTTCCATCCCAATAGGCAGAAATAAATCCGCCTTTACTTTCCAGCACCTCTTTAAATTCCTCCCAATTTGAAACATGAGTAGTTTTTTCCTCTCTGAAAGCTAATGCTTTTTGATAGATTGAAGTTTGAATTTCATCAAGCAGATCAGAAATGTAGTCGGCGAGACCTTCCTGACTACGAAATGATTTTTCTAAAGTATCGCGTCTGGCTATTTCAACGCTACCTTTTTCCATATCTCTCGGACCCAGAGCCAATCTTACAGGAATACCCTTAAGTTCATACTCAGCGAATTTCCATCCGGGTGATTGAAAATCACGGTCGTCGAATTTCACGGAAATTCCTTTTGATTCCAGTTCAGACTTAATTTTAATTGCTGTTCTGGATATTTCACTTAGTTGTTCTTCCGTTTTATAAATCGGTACGATAACCACCTGAATAGGAGCCAGTTTTGGAGGAAGAACCAGTCCTTTATCATCGGAGTGAGCCATTACCAGTGCTCCCATTAATCGTGTGGATACGCCCCATGAGGTAGCCCAGACATAATCGAGCTTGCCTTCCTTATTGGCAAACTGAACTTCAAAAGCCTTGGCAAAATTCTGACCCAAAAAATGAGAAGTGCCTGCTTGTAAAGCTTTTCCATCCTGCATCAAAGCTTCAATAGCATATGTGTCTATGGCGCCGGCAAACTTTTCACTTTCGCTTTTTACACCTTTTATCACAGGCAAAGCCATCCAATTCTCAACAAAATCGGCATAAACATCAAGCATTTTTTCAGTTTCTTCCACTGCTTCCTGTCTTGTAGCATGAGCTGTATGACCTTCCTGCCACAGGAATTCAGCAGTGCGAAGGAATAATCGGGTTCGCATTTCCCATCGAACCACATTTGCCCATTGATTTATTTTTATGGGTAAATCGCGGTATGACTGTATCCAATTCTTGTAGGTATTCCATATAATTGTTTCAGAAGTAGGTCTGATAATAAGTTCTTCTTCCAATTTGGCATCAGGATCGACCATAACTCCGCCATTGACCTCATCGTTCTTCAATCTGTAATGGGTAACCACAGCTACTTCTTTCGCAAACCCTTCCACATGAGCAGCTTCCTTGCTGAAAAATGACTTGGGAATAAACAGGGGAAAGTAAGCATTTTCATGTCCGGTATCCTTAAATTTTTTATCGAGTACTGCCTGCATTTTTTCCCATATAGCATAGCCATAAGGCTTTATCACCATACAGCCCCTCACGGCGGAGTTTTCAGCCAAATCAGCTTTAATTACCAATTCGTTATACCATTGAGAATAATTTTCTGCCCTTGTTGTAATTCCTTTTGCCATTCTTTAAAATTTTAAGATTACAAAATAAGCGATTATTATTTGATTTGTGAAATGAAATGGGGGATTGGCTAGGGTCGACGCATATAAAATCTGAATATTTCTAAGGAAGAAATAATTATTCAGCTAACATTGTGTGCTGCATTATGAAAAAAAATTTTTTACCCTGAAAGGGCTTAAGGAAACAATGTGGTAAGCATAAGTATCACCACTACTACAAGTTATTTTAATGAGTTGGCCCTGGGGGATTGGCTTATCATCCTTTTTTAAAACTTTTTCCTCACAATGATTAATACTTTAAAAATTTAGATGTATTTTCCCAAACCAAAAACATTCAAATGTTAAAAACATTGATTAGGTACAGTTTGGTACAGTAATTGTATTTTATCAGTTAAATGTTAAAAAAACTTAATCCAATATAATAAAGCAAGGAGGTTTTATCATGAAAACAACAAGAAACATAGGATTTATAGCGACTTTTCTCCTCGCTTCATGTTCCAGCGCATTTTATGCTAACTCCGGATCTTACGATGATGCATACTTCAAACCATCCGATATTTCCAAAGAAGCTGTAACTGAGCAAAGCTATTCACAGGGTTCGTCAGTAATAAATGAACAAGCGAATTCCGAAAACGTAAGGAGATCTTTTGCTGAAGTTCCCCCGGTTGAAGAAAGTCAGGAGGGACTAACTGAATACGAAAAGTACCGTATGCAAAAGGAAGCAGAAATGCTCGGATATGGTGATACACTCAAAACAGCTGTTATAAATGAAGAGTATTATGAAGATACCATTTATGAAGATCCTGATTATAGCGAGAGCTATTATGATGAGGCAGCAGATCAGGTAGTCGTTAATAATTACTACATAGATGATTATTATGATGATGATTACGATTATTATTATACATCGCGCTTAAGGAGATTCCACAGCCCTTATTACGGATGGAATTATTACGATCCATACTACTCAGATTACTACTGGTACACGTATAATCCGATGCATTGGGGAATAAGTCTTTATTCCAGAAATTACTGGGGACATAATTATTATTCTCCATATTATAGCTGGGGTTATTCACCTTATTATTACGGTGGTTATTATCCATACGATTATTGGGGTGGCAGTTATTACGGATCTTATTATAGCGGATATTATAATGGATATTACAACGGATACTACAGTGGTTTATATGGATATAATAACTATACCACAGTTCATTACGCCACCAATTACGGTCGCAGAAGTTCCAGAGCAGCTTATTCACCTTATTCAGCCAGTGCTGCATGTACTTCAGCTGTTAAAAGTTCGGGTGTAAGCAGAAGCAGGACAACAGCAACTAGTGCAAGCAGAGCCACCGTTGATGGACGTTCAGGAACAGTGAGAACTACCAGCCGGTCTGGTGAGTCAACAGGTGCTGTAAGATCAACAACCCGATCAGCCAGTGCTACTCAGGCAACTTCCAGAACTGCCGGAACAAGCAGAACTGTTAGTCAGGGGACAAGAACAGTAAATAGTTCAGCTGTGAGACCTTCAAGTACTACAAGATCAACAACTACCAGCAGATCCAGTTACCAGCCTAGTTATTCTAAGCCCAGAACTACATCTACGCCAAGTTATAATAACTCTGGTACCGGTGTTACTAGGACAAAATCAGCAACTACAAATTCCGGTTCCGCTACTGTTACAAGGACGACAAGACCTACTTCGACTTCAACAACCAGAAGCAGCAGTTATACCAGGCCAACATCAACTCCGGTAAGAAGTAGCAGCTCATATAGCAGACCTTCATCAACAAGTTCAAGTAGTAGTTCTTATAGCAGACCTTCCAGTAGTTCAAGCAGCAGCTACAGCAGACCTTCCAGTAGTTCAAGCAGCAGTTACAGCAGACCTTCAAGTAGTTCAAGCAGCAGCTCAAGAAGCAGTAGTTCTGTAAGCAGGTCGTCATCGGGCAGTAGTTCCGGTGTTTCCAGATCAAGCAGTAGCAGTTCCGGAGCCTCCAGATCTTCAAGCTCAAGTTCAAGTAGCAGAGGGAAAAGATAGAGATAGACATATTATCACAAGCTGCTCCTGTTTGGAGCAGCTTTTTTGGTGTAAAGAATAAATATTATAGACATGAAACGCACTATTATAATACTATTGGGACTACTTACATTGAGTTTCAATATGGTAAATGCTCAAAACGAGTTGGATGCTCTCAGATATTCACAATCTTTTGCATCCGGAACTGCAAAATCAATGGCTATGGCCGGCGCGCTTGGTTCTGTTGGAGGGGATTTTTCAACCTTAAGTATCAATCCCGCAGGTATAGGTTTATACAGGGCATCTGAATTTAGCTTCTCCAGCTATATGTATTCCAATACAACAAGCTCAAACTTTTTGGGAAACTCCTTTACCGATGATGCCTACAATTTTAAGATTGGAAATATTGGAGTTGTCTTTAATAAAAACAAAGGAAGGGAGTCGGGATGGATAAGTACAAGTTTTGGTTTCGGTTATAATCAGACAAATAACTTTAACCAGGATATTTTTATGAAAGGGATTAATAACGAAAGCTCCTATTTAGATAACTTCGTGGCTTATGCCAATAGCTCTGTCAACCTGGATCCACTTTATGAACAGTTGGCTCACGATGTTTCCTTATTACCTTATGACGATGCCAGCGATGCATATTGGAACGATATTGAAAATGCCGGATATGGACAGGCTCAGCAAAGGGAAATTTCTTCCCGTGGGAGAATGGGTGAATATTTGTTCTCTTATGGTGCCAATTATGATAATAAACTTTATATTGGAGCAAGTCTGGGTATAAATCATATATATTATGACCAGAGAATAATACACTCAGAATCTGATCCGGGAGATATAATTGATTATTTTGAAGCATTTCAGTTTGAAGAATATTTAAATACAAGAGGAACAGGTTATTCCATGAAATTCGGTGTTATTTATCGGCCTCTTGATTATTTAAGAGTAGGAGCCTCGTTTCATCTCCCTTCATTTTATTATATGCATGATGAGTTTGATAATGTAATGACAGCATACATTGATGATGACCAATTGGAAACAAGCCCTCAAACAGCCTACAGCGGTCTTTGGAATTATAATTATCGCTTGAGAACCCCGGCTAAATCGGTTTTAAGTGCAGCCTTTACCATTGGTGAAATGGCAATGATTAGCATGGATTATGAATTTATGGACTATAGAAAATCAAGTCTTGAAGCATCCGATGATAGCTTCTATGAGGAAAATACGGTTATTAACCATCTTTATGGACGGGCATCAAACCTGAAAATTGGAGGAGAATTGAAATTATCATTCTTGTACCTTAGAGGAGGCTATGCCTATTATGGAAGTCCTTTTGCTTCGGGTGAACCAAATGTAGATTCTAATACCACGGTATTGAGTGGAGGTTTGGGAGTAAGGAACAAATCATTTTTTATTGATGCCGGATACTCCTTCTCCACAAGTCAGATGAAGTATTATATGTATGTGCCGCAAATGCTTGATGGTTCAACAAATACCTCCGAAAGCACTGTGCTTCAGCTTACGATGGGACTTAGATTTTAGTTGATTTCTTTCAATAAGTTATTAAAATATACGGCTAATATATTAATCCTTTATTTTCCGGGTTAATGTATTAGCTATTTTTGAATTTTTGAACAGAATCAGATTTGATTATTAATTCATTTACTTCCATATTTTTATCCTCTGAATTACTTTTGTATTTTTGAAATTTTATGGAAAAACACCCTCAGGTACTTTTATCATCTACTTATTTTGGTCCTATCCAGTATTTCGCAAGGATTGCTTCTTTTAGAACTGTATATATTGAGAAATATGAACATTATTTGAAGCAGAGTTATAGAAATCGCTGTGAGATAATGGCAGCAAATGGTAAGCTCTCGCTGGTAGTGCCTGTTAAAAAACCAAATGGTAATAAGACTTTAATTAAAGATATCCTGATTGATTATGATACTGATTGGCAGAAAATTCACCTGCAAAGTATTCTCTCGGCTTATAAAAACTCTGCTTTTTTCGAGCATTATTTTGAAGATTATTTCAGGCTGATAAAAAAGAAATCAAAATTCTTATTTGACTTAAATGCTGAAATTACAGGAACCGTGATGAGACATCTTGACTTATCTGGTGAAATTCTTTTTACAGGAAAGTATGCGGAGGAGGAAGATAATTTTTTGGATTACAGAAGCTTAATTCATCCAAAAAAGGATATTGAACCCGATACTAATTTTGATCCTCCGGACTACATTCAGGTGTTTTCCGACAAACATGGTTTTATGCCGAATTTAAGCATTCTGGATTTAATATTTAATGCGGGTCCTGAGGCTGGGTACCTGTTAAAAAGAAGTCTAAATATTGATTAAGCCTGAGAATCAACTTCTCCTAAGCTTTAGTTTACTCTCTTATATGAGGGGTCTCAAAGGCAGCCGCCCTGCAAGACTTCGGCAAGCTCAGTGCAGGGCTCCGGAATGCTATTCCTCAGGATCCACAATCTTAAACATACGGTCAAAACGTATTTTAGACAAAAATTTCTTATTCTTATCTAAAGAAAGCCATATAAATTTAGGTTTTCCAACAATATGATTTTCAGGTACGTACCCCCAGTATCTTGAGTCAGATGAACTATGACGATTATCACCCATCATCCAATAATAATCCATTTTAAAGGTATAGGATGAGGCTAACTCGCCATTGATATAAATCTTTTCGCCTTCAACTTTAAGGCTATTACCTTCATAAACCTCAATTATATGTTTGTAGAAGGGCAGGCTTTTCAAATCTAATGCCACCGTAGCTCCTTCTTTAGGAATCCAGATTGGTCCAAAATTGTCTTCATTCCATTCATACAAATCGCTGTGAGGGAATAATAAATAGTTTTCCCCTGTACGTTCGCGTTTTTCAACCTTAACGATATCAGATATCTCACTAAGTAATTTATTGGCTTTTTCCTCACTTAACTGAAATGAATACCGCGGATTATATTGAATGCCAAGGGAACTTAAGGGCAGATCAAAGTCTTCAAGAGCGCGCGGATTTAATGGGCGACCATTGGTTTGAACCAGATAATCATATTGAATACCCTTAAAAGCAGGCTGTGCTTCTCCATTAATAAATACCTGACTGTGGACTATTTTAAGACTATCTCCCGGCACTGCTACACAGCGTTTTATATAATTATCGCGACGGTCGATAGGCCTGTAAACTATATGAGTATTGTCCCGCACTCGTTTTCGGGCATAGTTTTCGTATGCTTCCCAATTTCTTACCGTTCTTCCGCTGTTGATATCGTTCATTCTGGCTTCCATAGCAGTTGAACGGACTATGCTATAATAACTTACTGCGGTATTTTCAAGAACTACCGTATCACCTGCAGGAAAATTGAATACCACAATGTCATTTCTTTTTACTTTACCAAACCCCTTAAGTCGTTTGTAATCCTGTTGAATCCAAGTAAGATAGGTTTCTGTGTTTCCTAAACGGTTCTGTGCAAAAGGGAAGGATATAGGTGTAATGGGTGCTCTGGGGCCATATGATACTTTCGAAACATATAAATGGTCGCCAACTAACATGGTGCTCTCCATAGACGGAGTTGGGATTTTATAATTCTGAAAGAGATAAATATTGATTAGCGCTACAGCAACAAATGCAAAGATCAATGCATCGAGCCATTCGATAAAAGCAGAATTTTTTTGGTCTCTCTTCTTCCAGAAAGCCCAATTTACCTTTTTACTTACATAAATATCGTAAATAATTGGCAATCCAATTAATAACCAATAGTTACCAAGCCAAATAATGAACAGCAAATAGGCAGTAGTTGCTAATCCAAAACGAAAGTATTTACCTTTAAAAAAATCTAGCATTTTCAATTATTTAATAGATTTAAACATTCTTTTAATTCGAAGAGCCTTGTAAAACGGCTTTTCCGGATCTACAGAAAACCATATCCAGGTTGCTTTCCCTACCAAATGATTTTCAGGAACAAATCCCCAATACCTTGAGTCGGCCGAATTATGACGATTATCACCAAGGACAAAGTAATAATTCATCCTAAAAGTATAAGAACGCGAAAGTACATTATTTATATATATTTCCCCGTCTATAATTTCAATTTTATTATTTTCATAGACCTGAATCAATCTTTTATATATGGGAAGATTTTCTTGATTTAGTTCAATTGTTGCCCCTTTTGCAGGGATGTAGATTTCTCCAAAATTATCAGCTGTCCATCTGTAATGACTATTATGAGGGAAAACCTCTGTGTTTTTAAAAGATACACGCGGTTCCACATAACGCTGTATGCTTTTCACTTCTGGGAGAGTCTGTATTAGCTTTATGTCATTATTGCTAAGGCTGAGTGTATGAAGTGAATTTGTGGGATTATAACTTACTTCCTGATTCTTTTTATTAATCAGGTTAAGAACACTATCGCTAAGTTTGTTTTTTTCGGTCCGTAAATAGTATTTAAATTGCTGATTACTAAATTCTTCTAATAATACTGAATTTACATATACATTAGCTTTATTAATCTCCACCCTGTCCCCCGGTATCCCGACACATCGCTTAATATAATTATCTCTCATATCAACCGGATGTACAATTATATCATAATGACTTTCCAGATACTCCCTCCCGTATTGACGAACCAGGCTATAGTAATTTTGACCAGAATATTGAACGACAACGGTGTCGCCTTCAGGAAAATTGAATACAACGATGTCATTTCTTTTAACTTTCCCCAAGCCCTTAAGACGTTTATAGGGCAAACTAAGTTTTTCTGAGTATGATTTTCTGCCATTGGGTAAAAGGTTCGGCATAAATGGAAATGCAAGGGGAGTGTTTGGTAATTTTGGACCGTAAGCCAGCTTACTCACAAAAAGATAATCGCCCACCATTAAAGTTTTCTCCATGGAAGGAGTAGGGATTTTATAAGCTTCAATAAAAAGTGAACGGATTGCCAGTGAAAGAATAAAAGCGATCACGACAGCCAGAGACCATCTAATAATTGAAAATATCTTTTCACTAAAATATTTCTTAAGCCTGATTTTTTTCCAGGGAATAAAATGAGTAATGAAAGCATCAAAAATTAATACTATACCTGGCAAGATAATCCATAACTCCATCCATGAAAAGAAAATTAGGTAGAGAAATGAAAATGCAAAGGCTTTTATCCAGTTTATTTTACCTGCAGATTGCATTATTTCAGGTCTTTAGAAGATCTTTCATAGTATAAACACCGCTTTTACCTTTAATATATTCAGCTGACAGAACCGCGCCGTATGCAAATCCTGATCTGTTTTTAGCGTGATGAATCAGGCTAATGCTGTCAACATCAGACTGAAAGTAAACATCGTGAATTCCTACTATTTCCCCTTCTCTGATCGCCTCAATGGAGATTTCATCTGATTTTGCTTCTCCTAAAGTCCATGATTCTTTCCTGTCGAGATTCTTTATTATTCTTTCAGCCAAACTTATTGCGGTACCGCTTGGAGCGTCAAGTTTATGGATATGATGGCTTTCCTTCATGGAGACATTATAGTCGGGAAAATTATTCATTATTTTAGCCACCATTTCATTTATCTCCAGAAATAAATTTACTCCAATACTATAGTTTGATGAGTGAAAAAGAGTTTTTCTTCCTTCATTACATTTTTTAGTTACCATCTCTAATTGATCGTGCCATCCGGTTGTACCGGTAACAATGGGCACATTTGCCTCAAAACAGGAAAAAATATTGGTTAATACAACCTTTGGGCTGGTAAATTCAATAGCAACATCACATTCCTTAAATTTCTCAGATTTGAAGTCCTTAGTATTATCAATGTCAATGATGCAATGTATGGTATGATTTCTTTTCAGGGCAATTTTTTCAATTTCATGCCCCATTTTTCCGTAACCGATTAAAGCTAATTTCATTTTGTTAATTTTTCCAAATTCAAAAGTAGTTATTAATGGAATAAAAAACTAAGAAGAAGTGATGTAGTAATGCCACTCAGAAATAAAAAAAGGCCGCCAAAAAGGCCGCCTTTAAAACTGGTAATTTAATTATGTTAATTTTATGCTTTTGCCGTTTTTACAATTTCAGCGAAGGCTTCAGGATGATTCATGGCAAGATCAGCGAGGGTCTTACGATTAATATCAATTTCCTTTTTATGAAGCAATCCCATAAATGTAGAGTAGGAGAGGCCGTGCTCACGAACACCTGCATTAATTCTCTGAATCCAAAGTGCTCTGAATTCTCTTTTCTTATTTCTTCTGTCGCGGTAAGCGTACTGCAATCCTTTTTCAAGGGCGTTTTTTGAAACAGTCCAGACATTTTTCCTTCTTCCGAATTGTCCCTTAACTTGTTTAAAAACCTTTTTTTTCTTCAGTTTTGATGCAACTGAATTTGTTGATCTTGGCATTTTTCTTGTTTTTTTGAGTGCAAGCGCTTCAATTAAGAAGACTTGTAAGCATATACACTCTGGTTAAAAAATATTTTTTACTTCATGCAAAGCAAGAGCTTTACGTTACTGACATCAGCTTTATCAACTGTGCCAAAATAACCTAGATTTCTCTTTCTTTTCTTTGACTTTTTTGTAAGGATATGACTTTTATAAGCATGTTTCCTTTTAATTTTACCTGAACCAGTAATGGTAAACCGTTTTTTGGCTCCGGCATTTGTTTTCATCTTTGGCATCTCTAATCCTCTTTTATATTATATTACTTACCAGTTTTCACTTTTGGAGAAATGAACATTATCATTCTTTTCCCTTCTAATTTAGGCATTTGATCTACTTTTGCAACATCTTCCAATTCTGTCGCAAGTCGTAAAAGCAAAATCTCGCCTTTCTCTTTGAACAATATTGTTCTTCCTTTAAAAAATACAAAGGCTTTTATTTTTGAACCCTCTGCAATAAATTTCTGAGCATGCTTTAACTTAAAATTAAAATCGTGCTCATCAGTATTTGGGCCAAAACGTATTTCCTTCACCACAACTTTTGTGGTTTTAGCCTTCATTTCTTTTTGTTTCTTTTTTTGCTGATAAAGAAACTTCTGATAATCAGTTATTTTACATACGGGTGGTTCCGCACTTGGCGATATCTCAACGAGATCTAATTCCAGCTCATCAGCAAGTTTAAGAGCTTCAGGAACGCTGTAAACACCAGGATTTTCAATATTATCACCTACCAGGCGAATTGAATGAGCTCTAATCTCATTATTTATCCTATGGGGTCTGGCTTCCTTTCTTCCCATTGGTTTTCCACCTCGATTATATACCGGTCCTGCTATCTTTCGTAACTCCTTTCTATTAGTTAAACTTAAAATATTTAATTACAGTTGTTTTTCAACTTCTGTTTTAATAAACTCGACAAATTCTTCGAATTTCATTGTGCCTATATCACCCTCACCTTGCTTTCTGACAGAAACATTGCCTGCCTCCGCCTCTTTTTCACCCACTATTAACAGGTATGGAATCTTCTTTAACTCGTTATCCCTGATCTTTCTACCTATCTTTTCAGACCTCCCGTCAATCAGGGTGCGAATATCGGAATTATTTAGGTAATTTAAAACTTTTTCTGCATAATCGTGGTATTTTTCGCTAATTGGCAGAATTACAGCTTGTTCAGGGCTTAGCCAAAGTGGAAATTTTCCTCCGGTATGTTCGATTAAAACAGCTACAAATCGCTCCATTGAACCAAAAGGGGCACGATGGATCATTACAGGTCTGTGCTTCTCATTATCTGCTCCAACATACTCTAAATCAAATCGTTCCGGAAGATTATAATCAACCTGAATGGTTCCGAGTTGCCATTTTCTGCCGATAGCATCTCTGACCATAAAATCGAGTTTTGGACCATAAAATGCTGCTTCGCCTTTTTCGATAACGGTAACCAGACCTTTTTCCTGTGTGGCTTCAATTATAGCATCTTCTGCTTTTTTCCAATTCTCATCACTGCCAATGTATTTTTCCTTGTCGTCGGGATCACGTAATGAAATCTGAGCTGTAAAATCCTGAAAATCAAGTGCTTTAAAGATGTAAAGGATAATATCTATTACCTTTGTGAATTCTTCTTTTAGCTGATCAGGCGTGCAGAAAATATGAGCATCATCCTGAGTGAATCCTCTTACTCTTGTTAATCCGTGCAGTTCTCCGCTTTGCTCATAACGATAAACCGTTCCGAACTCAGCATATCTTACCGGCAAATCTTTATATGAAAACTGGCGACTTCTGTATATTTCACAATGATGAGGACAATTCATTGGTTTTAAAAGGAATTCTTCACCTTCTTGAGGCGTTTTTATAGGTTGAAAGGAATCTTTCCCGTACTTTTCATAATGCCCGGAGGTTACGTAAAGTTCTTTCTGTCCAATATGAGGAGTTATAACCGGCAGATATCCATGTTTCTGCTGAACCTTCTTAAGGAAAGATTCCAATCGTTCTCTTAATTGAGCTCCTTTTGGTAACCAAAGAGGTAAGCCGGATCCAACTCTTTGAGAAAAAGTGAACAATTCAAGTTCTCTGCCTACTTTTCTATGATCTCTTTCCCTGGCTTTTTCAAGCAAAACAAGATATTCATCCAACATGCTTTGTTTAGGGAAGCTGATTCCGTAAATACGAGTAAGCATTTTTCTCTTTTCATCTCCTCTCCAATAAGCTCCTGCCACATTCAATAATTTAATAGCCTTAATGGGAGAGGTGTCGGGGAGGTGTGGTCCACGACAAAGATCGGTGAAATTACCTTGTGAATAGAGCGATAGCTTTGCATCTCCAAGATCAGTTATCAACTCAATTTTATATTCATCGCCTTTTTCCTTAAATATTTTCAGAGCTTCATCTGTGGGCACTTCTTTTCGTGTATAAACCTGCTTTTGGGAAGCCAGCTCCTTCATCTTGTTTTCGATGTCAGGAAGATCCGATTCTGTAATTTGTACCGAGTCGCCCGGATCGATATCGTAATAAAAACCATTTTCTATAGCAGGACCAATACCAAATTTGGTGCCCGGGTAAAGGCTTTCAATAGCTTCAGCCATAAGGTGAGCAGAGGAATGCCAAAAAGCATGTTTTGACTCCTCATCTCCCCACTTATGAAGTTTTATGGAGGCATCCTTATTAATAGGTCTGGTGATATCCCAAATTTCCTTATCTACAGTAATCGCCAGTATCTCACGAGCCAGACTGTTACTCAGACTTTTTGCAATTTCTAATCCACTAATTCCATTTTCAAATTGCCTTACAGAATTATCCGGGAAAGTAATATTTATCATCGTTTATCTATTTTCTGCTTTTAAGAATGCAAAATTAGCAAAATTTTATCTAAAGCTGCACTTTATGTGAACATAGATTAGGGGCTGTTTATTAAAATATTTTAGGTTTTTGTGTAAGAAGTCTTTATTCCTCTGGAATTAATATAGTTTGTTTAAGCTCTAAACCTTAAGGATGGTGGAAATATCAATAAATACTCATAAAATCCGTTTTCAATAGAAATTACATAAAGAAAGCGAAAATCATATTGAATTCTAATTTCTTCAACCACGCTGTGGTTGCGGATTCATTGTTGTCACATACCCCGGACAGCAACCGACCGGGGCTATTGATCGTAAACCCGTCCCGGGTTTTTTGCTACTCAATTATTAATAGGAAATACATATTTAATACGATTTGATTATATCCCGGAGGGATAAAATAACAATAGCCCCAGGCGCCTGCTGCCTGGGGTATGGTATAATGAATGTTTTCCAGCTCTTGCGGGGCTGAAGAGGTAGAACAGTAGTAAAAAAACTGCCAGTCATATTAATATATTTTCTCGTAAATGTGTTTTTGATTGTTGGATGGGATTCTCTAATTTCTTCAACCCGCTCCGGGGTTGGATCTTCATATTGATCTATACCCCGGACATGAATGTCCGGGGCTATTGTTCTGTAATCCCTCCGGGATTTTTTCTTTAATTAACAAAACCGTATTTAAAAAGGAATACAAAACCCGGGATGGGTTTAAGAACAATAGCCCCAGGCGTTTATGCCTGAGGTAAGACGTTTCGAGAATTCACCAGCCCCAGAGGGTGCTGAAGAAGTATTTATTCTTATTAAGCCCTTCAGGATTAATCGAATACAACTGTTACTTGCAAAGGGCATAGCTGTTTTAAGCCATAAATAATTATTGAAACTGAACTAAGATGTCAATAAAAGTATTGATTCTTATAATGTAGATCATTCTTTAGAAGGAAAAAGCAGACTGGAATCTCCATAACTTAGAAAACGAAAATCATTTTTCAGGGCATAAGTATAAATATCCTTCCATTTTTCACCTGTTAATGAAGAGATTAGCATTAATAAAGTACTGGAGGGTTGGTGGAAATTGGTAATCAAAGCATCAGTCATTTGAAATTCATATCCGGGAGTAATCATAATTCCGGTGGAAGCTGTAAAAACTTCTAAACCTGATTTTTCCAGATATTTTAAAATTGCATTCATAGCTTCTGAACGGGAAAAGCCAGCATTTAAACTATAAGCTTCCCATTGATTGAGGAGGGGAGACTCTTCATCAAATTTATCCAAAAGAATTTTTATACCGAACCAGTACAGGCTTTCCAGGGTTCTGCAGCTGGTTGTGCCAACAGGAATGATAAAATCAGAATTCTGTATTAAATTTATAATGGCCGACTTATGAATATATAATCGTTCAATATGCATAGAATGATCCACAGCATTTTCAGATTTAACCGGTATAAAAGTGCCGGCACCTACATGGAGAGTAAGATGGGTCTGTTGAATTTGCCTCCGGCTTAATTCCATTAATACTTTGTTTGTGAAATGCAAACCGGCAGTTGGAGCAGCTACCGATCCTTCGTTTCTGGAATAAACTGTTTGATAGTTGATCGAATCTGATTCCTCGGCCGGACGGTTTAAATAGGGTGGAATAGGGGTACTGCCGATTTCTTCAATAATTTCACTAAAGCTCTTTTCTTCGGAATTCCACGAAAATTCAACAAATATTGAAGAATCACCGGAGTCAATCTTCTTTGCAAACAATTGGTAACCGGATTCAGTGGAATATTCCAGTGTTTCATCTTTCCACTTTTTCAGATTTCCAACCAAACACTTCCAAATAACCTTTTTTCTGGAAGCAAAATTTAATTGGTAATCTGTTGGAAGTATGGGCTCCAGACAAAATATTTCAATTTTAGCACCGGTTAATTTTTTGAATATCAGTCTTGCATGAATTACTTTGGTTTCGTTAAATACTAAATGTGCTCCCTGAGGAATTTGGTCCGGCAGATTTGTAAATTCTGAACTCGAAATGCTATCATCTTTAAATATAAGTAATTTGGAAAGATCTCTGATAGCCTTCGGGTATTTGGCTATTTTTTCTTCAGGAAGCGAATAATGGTAATTCTTTAGCGATATAAATTCAGGCTTTTTCAATATTCAGATTTAGTTATGTAGATAATAAAATATATTTGTTTTGTTCAAACATGGAAGAGCGCGTAAAAATAGCTAATTTTGTAAAAAAATACATGATGGACATACAACAAGGTGATAAAGTAAAATTTCTAAACGATATAGGAGGAGGCACAGTTACTGCTATTATCGATAAAGATAAAGTATTGGTAAGTGGTGAAGATGGATTTGAAACCCCTGTACTTATTAGGGACTTGATACTTACCGAAAGAAAAAAACAAGAAATAATTCAACCCCCGGTTAAGACACAATCTTTTTCAGCCAAGGATTTTGAACAAGCAGATACTGAGGAGAATTTACCAATTATTGATGAAGTGGTTGTTTTTGCACTTCAACTGAAAAATAATTCAGAAATATTTTCCTATTTGATTAATGTATCAACCTACCATTTATTTTATACCGTTAGTGTTAAGAAAGAAAGTGAAATGCTATTGCTGGGTTCAGGAAAGCTCGAACCCGACACAAAGGTAGGTGTTTCCAGAATTGCAAATTTGAATATGGATGAGAACATGGTTATTCATATTAACGTTTTATTCTTCGGGAAGAGTTTTTACAAATATGTTCAGCCGGTAAATAGAAAGGTGGAGATTTTACCTTCCGATTTGTATTCGGGGATTTTATTAAAGGAGAACGAGTATTTGGATGAAAATGCAGCGATTTTTACGGTTTATAGTTTTAAAGCTCCGGATAAAGATTTTACAAATACTAAAATTGATAATCGGGACGAATTGAAAAAACACTTTGAAGGAAAAGATGAGGAAGAGATACGGGCCATTCCGAAAAAAAGTGTAAAATCAGAAAATATTACAGAAGTCGATTTGCATATTCAGCATATAGTTGAAGATTATGAACGACTTACAAGTGGGGAGATTGTTGAAATACAAATGGCTCGTTTCAAGACAAGTCTTGATACCGCTTTAATTCATAAAACCCGCAAAATTGTCTTCATTCATGGGGTGGGTAATGGAAAATTGAAATTTGAGATTAGAAAAAGTCTGGAGAAAGACTATGCAGATTTAGTTTACCAGGATGCTTCTTTCAAGGAATATGGCTATGGCGCTACTATGGTTTTAATTCCGCAGTAGGGTTGAAGAGGTTTCAGGTTGAAGAGGTTTCAGGTTAAAGAGGTTTCAGGTTGAAGAGGTTTCAGGTTGAAGAGGTTTCAGGTTGAAGAGGTTTCAGGTTGAAGAGGTTTCAGGTTTAAGAGGTTCAGGTTGGGGTTTCTGCAAGTGTGAAATTTGAAACTTAAAACATTCCGGAATGTAGTAAAACTAAAAATGAGAAGTAAAGGAGATAAATGAAATGGCGACAATATCAAATTTTGAGGATCTTGAAATCTGGCAATTAGCCAGAGAATTATGTAAAGATGTTGATATAATAATTAATACTACAGCTTTAAAAAATGATTTTAAATTGCGTGATCAAATTAATGGATCATCTGGCTCAATAATGGATAATATTGCAGAGGGTTTTGAACGAGATGGTAAAAATGAATTCAGGCAATTTTTATCAATTGCAAAAGGATCATGTGGCGAAACACGATCTCAATTATATAGACTTTATGACAAAAAATATATCAATCTAAAAGAACTCGAAGATATAAAAGAGAAAACAATATCATTAAGTAAAAAAATTAGTTCATTCATCAGTTATCTTAATAAATCGAACTATGATGGAACAAAGTTTAGAAAATAGACTTTATTGGTTTCAGGTACAGGTTTCAGGTTTCAGGTTTCAGGTTTCAGGTTTCAGGTTTCAGGTTTCAGGTTTCAGGTTTGACCTTTCATGAATATGGTTGACACGAAGTTTAGTTTTTTAAACTTTCTGTTAATAATAAAATTTACCTATTCAAATAACTCTTTTTATATTTCTCTTGTAAAGAGAAACGGAGATGGGCTCTGCTGGGGAGCA
>JAIOZM010000058.1 GCA_021740585.1 Bacteroidales bacterium | reverse complement strand
AATCATTGTAATGATTTCACCATTCAGCCTGACGTAGATCACGATTATTGGCAGATAAGTACAATCCTTTTGGAAGAAGCTGCCGAAATAGAATTGTTTCAGGCATCCCTGATTTACGAACCCGATTATTTCAAGCAGAAATTTTCGGTTAATACCTTAATTTTTCATCCACCACCCGAAGCAAAATTAACCTGCACCTGGCGTTGTTGAGCCATCTTTTCTGAACCCCATACCTGTAGACTAAGTTTATGGTCTGGGTTAAAAGCAATTTGTAAGCATTAAATTCAGAAAAGATGAAATATATATTAATTATTTTCCTGATTGCGCATTCTATAATGGTGCAGTCACAGCAAAAAGAGGAAAGCCGCTATTTGGAAGGGCGGGTTTTCCAAAAAGATTCTGCGAATCAAAAATCGCCGGTTGCCTACGCCAATGTGTACTGGCAAAATACAAACGAAGGGATTATTACTGATTCGGAGGGTAAATTTAGAATTCAAAAACCGGCAAATAGTGAGTCCCCACAACTAATAGTAAGTTTTGTCGGTCTCAGGCCGGATACCATTATTATTGATAAAACACGAAGCCAAATAGATATTGTTCTTGAGCAATCGAGACAATTGGAAGAGGTTTCCATTACTAAAAACAAAGGGGCTACTATAAATTCAAAAATCAGCCTTATGTCCACACAGCTTATAACCGATGTCGGACTTCAAAAACTTGCCTGTTGTAATATTGGAGAATCTTTTGAGAGTAATGCCACCATTGACGTTGGTTTCTCTGATGCCGTTTCAGGAGCAAAAAAAATTCGAATGTTGGGACTCGACGGTAAATACAGTCAGTTTTTGTTTGAGAACATCCCGTTTATGCGGGGACCGGAATCCGGATTTGGACTGAGTCACATCCCCGGACCCTTTATGCAGGCCATACAAATATCGAAAGGAACCTCTTCTGTAATAAACGGGTACGAGTCGACCACCGGACAAATTAATGTGGAATATAAAAAACCGGCCGATACAGACCTTCTTTTTGTGAATTTATTTGCCAATACAGAAGGACGATATGAGTCGAATGTAACATCGGGACTAAAGTTGAATGAAAACTGGGCGGGAATGATTTTCTTTCACGCATCTACACAAAATGCAGCACAGGATCATAATAGAGACGGGTTTATGGACAAGCCCCTCCAACAGCAGTATAATTTTCTGAATCGCTGGGAATACAGTCCTGATGGCTACCTCCACCTTCAATTTGGTGTTGAGGTGGTTGATGAAACACGAATTGGCGGTCAGCTTAATTTTACGGGTAAAGACAGTAATCCTGATAATCTTTACGGCATTGATATCGGGCTTTCGAAAGTTAGAATTTACAGCAAATTGGGGTATGCTTTCAAAAAAGATCCAAATAAGAGTCTGGGCTGGATTAATTCAGCTACGTATTTTGATCAGAAAGCGCTGTATGGACTTAAGGAATACGATAACAATATGAAAAGCTATTACAGCAATCTTATCTGGCAGACACAAATTACCAGTCCAAATCATAAACTGAGTAGCGGATTAAGCTTTCAATACGATAACTATTCTGAAAATTTTCTGGGAACAGACTATCTGAAGGAGGAGCTTGTTCCGGGAATCTTCTCACAATATACATTTTCAGTGCCGGAAAAGCTTGTGATTATGGCAGGATTAAGAACAGATATGAATTCGGAATACGGCCTGCTTATAACACCGAGGCTTCATTTAAAATATAATATGAAGGAACAGTATATTTTGCGGGCAACCTTGGGAAAAGCATACCGTTCGCCCAATATTTTTTCAGAGAATATGAGTCTGCTAGCCAGTTCCCGGAGTTTTATAATGGATGAAAAAATTAATATGGAACAAGCCTGGAATACCGGAGTAAGTTTGAGCAGGCATTTTGAAATGACCAATCAGCGGGAAGCTTCACTGACCCTCGACTTTTACAGAACCGACTTTCAGAATCAAATGATTGTGGATCTGGATCATAATGCATCAGAAGTCAATATTTATAATCTTAAAGGAAAGTCCTACTCTAACTCCTTTCAGGCAGATTTTACCGGAGAAGTATTTAAGTCATTCGACATGACGGTTGCCTATCGTTACAACGATGTAAAGGCCGATTATTTAGACGGAATGATGGAACAGGCTTTTTCAAACAAACATAAACTATTGTTTACCACAAGCTATAAAACCAGATTTGAAAAATGGAAATTTGATTTTACGGTACAACATAATGGAAGCAAGAGACTCCCCGACACATCAGGTAATCCTGAAGAGTTTCGAATGAATGAGTTTTCTCCGGCCTATTTTATGCTTTATGCCCAGGTAACTAAAAAGTTCAGGCATTTTGAATTGTATTCGGGGGTAGAGAATCTTACAAACTTTGTACAGGAAAACGTCATTATTGATGCTGAAAATCCTTTTGGGGATCATTTTGATGCAACTATGGTATGGGGGCCCGTTAGCGGGAGAATGTTTTATGGGGGAGTAAGGTTTAGGATTAAATAGGGAATGTGGACCATAGACTATTGACCAGATGGCGAATATTATTACAAATTTCACAATTATTAAACACAAATAATAGATTTCAAAATGAAAAAAACAATCATGTTATTAGGAATATTTCTTGTTATGGGAACTACAGGGCTGTGGGCTCAGAATAAGACTAACTCAGTAAAAATTCAAACTTCGGCACAATGCGAAATGTGTAAGACTGCTATTGAAAATGCATTTGCTTTTGAAAAAGGGGTAGTTTCCTCTGTTCTCGACATGGACACAAAAATTGTGACTGTTGAATATAAAGAAAAAAAGACCAGTCCGGAACAAATCAGAACATCGCTTTCAAAAATTGGCTACGATGCAGATGATGTGAAGGCAGATGAAAAGGCCTATAAGAAACTTCCGACATGTTGTAAAAAGCCGGAGGACAGATAGGGTATTAAGATAGTTATTGTCTCAAAAGTCAGGAATGTGTATTTCAGACTTTTGAGACAAACTTAACTCAGATTATTTTGCTTTGCCTTGGTTTGCGACAGCTTCCATGGCTTTTTTAACAGCCTCTTCATCGCCCAGGTAATAATTTTTAATAGGCTGAAGATTTTCGTCAAGCTCATATACCAAAGGCATTCCGGTAGGAATGTTTAGTTTAATAATATCCTCGTCAGACATTTTGTCGAGGTATTTTACCAATGCCCTCAGGCTGTTTCCATGAGCCGCAATAATTACACTTTTTCCCTCTTTAATTTTGGGGGCAATAGTTTCGTGCCAGATAGGAAGGAAGCGTTCAACAGTGTCTTTCAAACATTCTGTTGTTGGGGTATCTTTTTCGTCGAGATCGGCATAGCGTGGATCGTTGCCGGGATACCTTTTATCGGATTTTTCAAGAGGTGGGGGAGCAATGTCGTATGCTCTTCTCCAGATTAACACTTTTTCTTCTCCATGTTCCGCGGCAGTTTCAGCTTTATTCAGACCCTGCAAGGCACCATAGTGACGCTCATTTAACCTCCAGCTTTTAACAAAGGGAATCCACAATAAATCCATTTCATCGAGAGCAATCCACAGCGTTCTCAGAGCTCTTTTTAAAACGGAAGTATAGGCAATGTCGAATTTGAAACCATTTTCCTTAAGTACCTGACCGGCACTTTTTGCCTGTGCCACACCTGTTTCGGTAAGATCAACATCTGTCCATCCGGTAAACCGATTTGATAAATTCCATTCGCTTTCACCGTGTCTCAATAATACTACTTTATACATGACTTTAGGATTTTTATTATTGTAATTATTTAGGAATGCAAAGGTAGGGAAAAAGATTTAAAGTTGTAGTGTTAGTGTGGTGATGTGTAGGGTCGACGCATATAAAATCTGAATATTTCTAAGGAAGAAATAATTATTCAGCTAACATTGTGTGCTGCATTATGAAAAAAAATTTTTTTACCCTGAAAGGCTTAAGGAAACAATGTGGTAAGCATAAGTATCACCACTACTACAAGTTATTTTAATGCGTTGGCCCTGTGGTGATGTGGTGATGTGGTGTTTAGTGAGAAAAAGAGGGATTTGCATCAGCAAGAGAACGAGAGCACTATATTCAAATACAATTAATTAAACTAAAATGATTTCATTCTTATCCATTATTTCAGAAACTTATCTTGAGGGATCAGAATATTTTTAATAGGAGGAAAGGATTGGGTTTCATATAATAAATTTCATATTATATGAAACGCAAAACATGAAATTATTCTGAATATTGCAAGGGTATTGATTTATTATGCCAATATGCCCACAAAATTATTCAACAACCTTATAGCCAAGCCCGTCAACAGCCTGTTTTACAGCCTGTAAATCTACATTTTCACCTTCAATAATTACGTTGCCACTTATTAAATCTATATTTATTCCGCTCACGCCAGACACGCCTTTAATTCCATTTTCCACGTTCATCTTACAGTGATTACAGGTCATGCCTTCAACTTTAATTTTTGTGCTCATTTTATCAGCTATTAATGGTGTTGATATTTTTTTTTTGGAATTAATTCTGGGAGATATATACTTTCGGAATAAACCGTTTGCGATGGCGATGGCAAGTAATAATCCGCTTACAACCTGTATCCAGTGGGGAAGAATACCATGATTGTGTTCTCCCATATCCATTCCGGGCATTGAAATAGCAAACCATTCTCTCGGTAGAAATTCATTTACAATGGTTCCAAAAACAAGGGCACCGGCAATTATTGAAAACAAGTAACGATACAGGGTTTTTCTTCCCAGAGAATTGCCAATAACAGAAATGGTGGCAGCATTGGTAGCCGGTCCGGCCATCAGAAAAACGATAGCCGCTCCGGGTGAAAGCCCCTTCATTAAAAGCACTGCCGCGATAGGAACCGATCCGGTTGCGCAAACATAAAGAGGTATAGATGCTGCTAGAATTATAAGCATACTCAGATAGTCGTTAGAAAGGTAACGGAGAAAAAAGTCGTCGGGTATTATAACCGCTATTAATGCGGCAATTAACAGTCCTATAACCAGCCATTTAACAATATCTTCGAGGAATTCACCAAAAGCATAATTCAACATTCCCAGTATTCCGACTTTCTTTTTTTCTTCAACCAGAGGCTTTTGTACCGGTTTCGCATGTCCGTTTTCTTTTTTTTCAAGAGAATTGGTAAGTACTCCTCCCAGAACGCCTGTTACAAATGCAATTATCGGGCGAATAATAGCCATTGGGAGTCCTAAAAGCGACCAGGTAACCATTATGGAGTCGACACCGGTTTGAGGGGTGGATATAAGAAACGAAACGGCAGAGCCTTTTGAGGCACCATTCTTATAAAATGAAATACCGGTAGGAATTACACCACAGCTGCACAGTGGCAGGGGTATGCCAAGCAAGGCAGCATTTAAGGCAGAGGCTGAATTATTTTTCCCCAGGTATCTAACAATTTTATGGCTTGGGAACCAGGCATAAAGGACACCTGCGAAAAGAAATCCTAAAAGCAAATAGGGCGCCATTTCCAGTGTTAGTATGACTAGTTCAGACCAAAAATCAGAAATAAAGGAAAAAACAGCATTCATCCTGATAATTATAAATAGTAAATAATTTACAAAGAAAGGCAGAAAAACCTATAAACGTGGTTAATTAATGGTTAAAAGGGGGCCGGAGGGCTCTACAAAAACAGAATTAAACTAACCGCCATAACAACCATTCCACCGATAAGACCGTAAATAGCAAGGTGGTGTTCACCATATTCTCTGGCCGTAGGCAACAGTTCATCCAAAGAAATAAAAACCATAATTCCTGCCACCCCACCAAAAAGCAATCCAAATACGGTGTCGTTTAAGAATGGCATAAGAATAAAATAGCCAATGAGAGCGCCCACCGGTTCCGCTAAACCTGAGAGAAATGAAAGCAGGAATGCTTTTCGTTTGTTACCGGTTGCATATGAAATAGGAACAGATACGGCGATACCTTCCGGAATATTGTGGATTGCAATAGCTACGGCAATAGGGATCGCTATTTTGGGATCAGTTAATCCGGCTACAAAAGTGGCCAGCCCTTCCGGAAAATTGTGAATGGCAATTGCCAGTGCCGTGAAAACCCCCATTCTGTATAGCTTTTTTGGATCAACATCCTTATTTCCTTTTACATCTTCAACTTTTCTGACTTCATGAGGATTTTCTCCGGAAGGAATGAGTTTATCAATGATGGCTATAATAGCCATTCCCCCAAAAAAAGCAAGAACGGTATATATAGTTCCCGGTTTTTCACCATGAACAGCTACAAGGGCGAACTTAGCTTTTTGAAAAATCTCTACCATCGACACATAGATCATCACACCTGCTGAGAAACCGAGAGAAACCGAGAGAAACCTTGTATTTGTAGTTTTTGTAAAAAAAGCCAAAGCACTTCCAATACCGGTAGAAAGACCCGCAAATAAGGTTAGTAAAAAGGCAAAAATTATGGTCGATGAATCGATATCAGAAGCGATCATATTATGTTTTAGAATTTAAGCAAATATTGGGGAACTCCTTTATGGTTAATACACATTAAAAAAACTATTTAAGGCTTTATTTTGATTTTGACCCTTTTGCCGGAACAGATAGCTTTCCGTTTTTTCTCAACCACAAAAGCACCCCCACCCCAAGAAGAACAAATGGAATACTCAGCATCTGGCCCATATTTATATGGAGTTTATTTATCATATTCACCTCGAAATCAGACTGTTCAAACTTAAGGAATTCAATCAGGAATCGCACAGAAAAAACCGAAATCATAAACCAGGCAAAAATGACACCTTCTTTTAATTTAGGAGCGAATTTACGAATGGCCCAGAACAAAATGATAAAAATAACCAGATAACTAAGGGCTTCATATATTTGGGTTGGATGACAGGGCAGGTGCTGACCTAAAAATTCGCCGGTTTCGGGATCGTAAAAATTCGCCCGGCTGCTTCTGTCGCGTACAAAAGAAAATCCCCATGGAAGCTTTGTGGCATGACCATATATTTCGGAATTCATAAGATTACCCATACGAATAAAAAATCCTGCCAGGGCCGTTACCACAGCAATTCTATCCATTATCCACAGAAGTGATAATCCGGTTTTTTTAACAAAGAGAAATAATGCAATGGCGATGCCGAAAAAGGCACCATGACTTGCCAGTCCACCTTTCCAGACCATCAATATTTCAAGAGGGTGCCGGATGAAATAATCGAAGTCGTAAAAGAAACAATGCCCCAGTCTTGCTCCAATAATAGTTCCAAGAGCCATATAAATGGTTAACTGATCCAGAATTTCAGTGGAGAGGCCGTCTTTTTTAAAATAATGATTAAAAATCAGGTAACCAAATAGAAATCCACTGGCAAAAAGCAGTCCATACCAACGTATTCCAAAACTATCTCCAAACTGGACCAACCAGGGATCAACATCCCAAACAATGCTTAGTAATTCCATGCTTTATAATTTAAGTATTCAAAATTAAGAATTTAATTTTAACAAGAACAGGAATTTTAAATAAGAAAAAATATATCGGGAAATTAAACGTTACAAGGAATAGTTTGTAGTTTTGTCAGATAAATTATATTCATTGAAAAGAATTCTTTCATATATCTTTCTTGCTTCAGGAATAATCTATTTTGCCGGTTGTGCTAAAATGGGGAGTCTTGTTGGGGGTCCAAAAGACGAAGACCCGCCGATTGTAATGCAAAGCAGTCCTGCAAATTATTCTCTAAATTTTGATAAACGAAAAATCGAGATAACATTTAATGAATTTGTTGTTTTGAAGGACATTAACCAACAATTGGTTGTATCGCCACCTATGGAAGAAAAGCCTATTGTAAGATTGAAAAACAAATCGATTTTGATTGATCTGGAGAGTGAGTTGCGCGAGAACACCACCTATACCCTTAACTTTGGAGAAGCCATTGCTGATAACAATGAAGGAAATGTACTGCTTAATTACGAATTTGTTTTTTCCACAGGTGATTATCTTGATTCCCTGAGTGTTGGAGGAAGCCTTTTAAAGGCATTTGATTTAAGTCCAACAGAGGAATCGGTAAATATTATGCTGTATGATAATTTAAACGATTCAGTAGTTTTTAAAGAAATACCAATCTATATCGGTAAAACCGATAAAAAAGGCAATTTCAGGATAAATAATCTGAAGGCCGACAGTTTTAAAATTTTCGCCCTCAAGGATGTAAATAATAATTTTTTATTTGATTTACCAAACGAGGAAATTGCCTTTATTGAAGAACCCTTAATTGTAAATCCCGAGTTTTTTAAAGAGCTGTTACTCCAAAGTGTCGATACAGGAAGCTATAAAACTGCCACCGACAGCACCCTCATTATATTTACAGACAGCACTGAAACTGAGAGCCAGGACAGTTTAACAAGGAAGGCTCTTATTAAAATACCAGATCAGCTAATGGTTGATTTATATATTTTTCAGGAAGAAAATACACTGCAGTTTTTAAGCAGCACAAACAGAAAATCCAGAAACAAACTTGATTTCAGTTTTTCGCTTCCGGTAAGCGACAGTTTTTATGTTGAATCTCTTATTCCTGCCCGCAACAACTGGTTTATGCAGGAAATGTCTGCCAACAGAGATACATTTGTCTATTGGATTGTTGATAAGGAGGTTAGAGAAATGGATACTATACAGCTCGAACTGAATTATGTTGTTCAGGATTCGCTGAATAATCCGGTCTGGGAAAAGGACAGTCTGTATTTTGTTTTCAGGGATCTGCAAAAAACAGGGAAGAAGAAAGATGAAAAGCCGGTTGAGGAAAACGTCTTGTTGCTTTCCGGACTGAAAAATAAATCAACAATTGATCTGAATAAAAAACTTGAATTCATATCAGAAACCCCTATAAACTACATCGACACCAGTCTTATAGAGTTTTATATTGTAAAAGACACGGTTGAAATCAGATCAACTTACAAAATTTTAAGAGACAGTATACAATTTAGGAAGGTACATTTTAAAAAAGAGTGGGAGTCAACAGGAAAATACCATTTAATCATGTACCCCGGAGCTGTTATGGATGTGTTTGGATATACCACAGATACTATGGATATAAAGTTCAATGTAAGGGATATAGAATATTATGGTGTGTTGATTGTGGAGGCCGACAGCCTAAATTATCCAGCCATTTTCCAGTTACTCGACGGCAAGAATAAAGTTGTAAGGGAGGTCTTTCTTGAAGAACATAAGCCCGTACGTTTTGAATATCTTGCCCCTGGAAAATATAAAATGAAATTTGTTGAAGACCAAAACGCCAATGGTAAATGGGATACCGGAAATTATATGAAAAAACGGCAACCGGAAAAAGTACGCTTTTATGAAGGAGAAATACAAATCAGAGCAAACTGGGATCTTGATATAAAATTCAACAGCAACAAACCCGAACCACCATCAATACCGGCCGGGACGAATTAAGCCAGCTCCTTCCACATAAGTGCTGCAGCACCGATTACGGCAATATTCTTATCTTGCAATTTACTGGGTAACAGCTTTATTTTCCCCGAATAAATACAGAGCAAATATTGATCAAGATATTTTTTTGTGGGCACAAAGATCAGGTCTCCGGCATTTGAAAGGCCCCCAAATAAAAAGATTGCCTCCGGGCTGGTATGAGCTACCGCGTCAGCAAGTTTGAGGCCAAGAATCTTACCGGTATACTCAAATGCTTTAAGTGCAATTTCGTCTCCATTATTTGCCGCCTCACTTATGGTTTTGCTATCGAGGGCATCAAAGCTGTATTTTCTTAACACACTTTCCTTGGTTTCAGTAGCAAGCAATTCAAAAACGGTTCGTTTAATTCCGGGAGCTGAAACATAGGTTTCCAGACAGCCCCTTTTTCCACAAGCACAATTTCTGCCCTCAGGATCAACAATGGTGTGGCCAATTTCTCCGGCGAAACCATCGTGGCCATATACTATTTCCCCATTCACCACTATTCCGCTTCCAAGACCGGTACCCAGAGTAATCATTATGAAGTTTTTCATGTTTACAGCATCGCCATATAACATCTCACCCAAAGCGGCGGCATTTGCATCGTTGGTGACCTTAACCGGCAATCCAAATTTCTCTTCAAATAAATCGGTTAAGTCAATAACACCCTTCCAGCGAAGATTGGGAGCCGACTCAATTTTTCCGGTATAATAATTTCCATTTGGAGCGCCTATCCCCACCCCTTTGATATTATAGTTATCTCCAAGAGACTGATGCACACTGGTTTTTAATTCAGTGATGAAATCGATTACTTTAGCATGACGATCAGTTGGTAAACTTCCCTCATTAAAAATAAAACCGTTTTTATCTACCAATCCATATTTGGTAAATGTTCCCCCTATATCAATTCCCAGAACTACCTCTTTCATAAAAAGTTATCTTTTTTAATAAATATTGAAAAAAATTCAATACAGGACAAAAATAATAAAATCGACATAGGAGACAGGCCAATTTTCATAAATAATTTAGAAAAAGCGAAGTGTGTGCATAAATTCACAACATTTTAATTAACTTATGCAAATATTCTATAATTTAGCCATATCAATAAAACTTTTATTATATGAAAACAATCATCGTTCCAGTTGACTTTTCTTCAGAATCAATTCACGGTCTGGAAATGGCGATTCTTTTTGGTAAAAAAGAAAACGCTAACATTCAAATGGTTTATGTTCAAAAAAACAGTAAAGACTACAGACCGGGAACCTATGAGGAAGAGCATAAATATGCAGAAGTTCAATTTGAAAAACTCATTCAAAAATACAAGAAAGAAATTGCCGCTGATTCGAAATTAAGATTTATCATTAAGAAAGGAAAAATATATCAGGAAGTAATTGAGCAGGCAGAATCATATAAAGAGAGTATTATTTCCGCCTCTACACATGGCGCATCGGGATTTGAAGAATATTTTATCGGAAGTAATGCCTATAAGATAATAACAGGAACGCGAACACCGGTTTTGACTGTAAGAAAGCAGCCCCCCAGCGCCATTAAAAAGGTGGTCGCCCCACTTAGGCTGCATGTCGACACCAGACAAAAAGTCCCTATTGGAGCAGAGCTGGCACAGTTATTTGGAGCTGAATTGCATCTGATTTCAATAAGCGTTACTAAGAACAAAAAAGATCAAAGTCGGCTTAATGCTTATTTGCAACAAAGTGCATCCTATTTAAAGAGAAAAGGACTGAACCCTATTGTGAAAAAATTAAATGGTGAAAACTCAGTGACAACAGTATGCAATTATTGCGATGCAGTGGATGCCGATTTGGTAACAATTATGACCAGTCAAAGGTCAAGCATGGCTGTTCTCACGGGAAGCTACGCCCAGCAAATGGTGGCCAGATCAAACTGTCCGGTATTAAGCATCACCGCTAAGGAAAAGCACATTCCTGCCGGATTTGCAACACAGGGGTATCGGTAAAAATGAATGTTTGCCTGAATAGCCCGGTCTGTTTTAAGCACGCTTGACAACATTAATACTCCATGCTCTGTAAATAGCATAGGGAGATAACGCTCTCCACTCCATCTTGAGTCACAATTTGTGACCTCAAGATAATAAGTTCCTGTTTTTCAAGTACAAACAGAAAGTCTGCAGGGAATCTTTCCAGATTTCTTTTCACAGATTGTTTTAGCACTTTGGTTTCAACCCCATAAAGAGCTCCCAAGCCATAGTCAATTGACATTCAGCGTCATTGCGATCCGCCAGCTGGCGGAGAAGCAATCTTTTTAGGTATTATAAGTTTTACAGGACACTAATGATTCTTAATGTAAAAAAGATGAAAAAACGCAGTAAAAAAGCCAAATTTTAAGAATTTAAGTAGAATACAAACCTTCATTTAAACAATAAATACTATTCACTAATTTCTTTTTATCTTTGCTTCAAAGAAATCATTGATGCAAAAATTATTTATTCACAACACATTATCGAGAAAAAAGGAAGAGTTTAAACCTTTAAATCCACCAAATGTCGGATTATATGTTTGCGGACCTACGGTTTATGGCGATGCTCATCTTGGACATGCCCGTCCGGCCATCACCTTTGATTTATTATTCAGGTATTTAAAACATCTGGGCTTTAAAGTAAGGTACGTTCGAAATATTACCGATGTGGGTCATCTGGAAAATGACAGCGATGCCGGCGAGGATAAAATAGCCCAAAAGGCAAGATTACAGCAGCTGGAACCTATGGAAGTAGTGCAATTTTTCACAAATCAGTATCACGATCACATGAAAAGTCTGAACACTTTGCCGCCAAGCATTGAACCCCAGGCTTCAGGTCATATTATTGAGCAACAAAGCATGGTGAGGCAGATTCTGAAGAATGATTTTGCATATGAATCGGGTGGTTCGGTTTATTTTGACGTTGAGAAATACAATAAAAAGCATAATTACGGAATATTGTCCGGTCGCAAAACAGATGAGCTATTATCCAATACCCGACAATTGGAAGGACAAGAGGAGAAAAAGAGTCCGATGGATTTTGCCATCTGGAAAAAAGCCGACGAAAGGCATATTATGAAATGGCCTTCAGAATGGAGCGAAGGATTTCCGGGATGGCATCTCGAATGTTCGGTAATGTCCACAAAATATCTGGGGGAAAAGTTCGATATTCATGGAGGAGGACTTGATCTTCTATTTCCTCATCATGAATGTGAAATTGCCCAATCGGTTGCTGCCAATGGAGAAGAAGCGGTAAAATATTGGATGCATAACAATATGATTACCATTAACGGACAGAAAATGGGGCGCTCATTAGGTAATTTTATTACGCTCGACGAGCTTTTTGCAGGAACACACAAACTACTGGAGCAAGCCTATTCACCGATGACCATAAGGTTTTTTATGCTACAGGCACATTACAGAAGCACGCTCGACTTCTCAAACCATGCGCTTCAAGCAGCAGAAAAAGGTTTAGAGCGCATGTTTGAAGGGGCTAAAACCCTTAAAGGATTAAGTCATAGTGAGAAATCTTCGTTCAACATAACAGACATTATTAATTCTGTATATGAAGCCATTTCTGACGATTTAAACAGTCCGATTGCCATTGCAAAACTCTTTGATGCTGTACGATATATCAATTTGATCAAAGATGGAAAGGAAAGCTTAAATCAGGATGATTTAAATGCATTCAAGGAATTTTTCCCCTATTTTTTGGTTGAAATTCTGGGATTAAAGGAAGCAGAATCTTCTTCAAATAATTTAACCGCTGAATTGATAGAAAGTATTTTGGAAATCAGACAGGAAGCTAAAAACAAGAAAGACTTTTTCACCTCCGATCTTATTCGGGACAAGCTTATTCTTGCCGGAGTGGAAATTAAAGACGGTAAAGATAAAACAGAATGGAAGTTTAAGTCTGCTTAAGGTATTTAGTTGTTGAAAGAATTACATCCTTAATTGATTCAAATTTGATATTGGTTTTTCCGACAACTTTTTTATTAGAATAGATTGTTGTATTCCTGCCGGCAGCAATGGCTTCTTTGGTTATAGCACGGGGGAAACCAAACCAGGATTTAATAGTATCCAGACGCCAGGCTAAACCGCCCAAAAACGGCGTAGCTTCGATATTTGGAACCCTTACACCGGCAGCTTCTGCCATCATTGTAAATACATTTTTATAGCTTAAATTCTCAGAATTTATTATAAATCGCTCACCGCTAATGTCACTTTCCATAAGATAAACCATAGACCTTACAACATCATTAACGCCCACAAAACCGGTACCTCCTGTGGTATAAAATCGCAGCCCGGCGTTTATTTTTTTAAAGATCAGGGAAGAGCCTTTCGACCAGAAGCCCGGACCCAAAATCACCGAAGGATTTACAATTACCATATTTAAACCTTCTTCCATTCCTCTCCAAACCTCCATTTCGGACTTAAATTTAGAAATCGAGTAACCGGTATTCTGATCGTCGGGAGTCCAAATCATCTCCTCGCTTACCTCTCTGCCATCAGGAGATTTCCCCAAAGCTGCAGTGGAACTAACGTGCACCAGTTTTTTAACATGGTATTGAATACAGGCATCAACAATATTTGCTGTGCCGTTAAGATTATTTTTGATAAGCTTTGCCTTATCATCAGGATTAAAAGAAACCATTGCAGCACAATGATAAACAAAGCTTACCCCTGCAAATGCATCTTCTAAACTTTCCGGGATTAAAATATCTGCATTGTGCCATTCGATTTTTGATAACAGTTCATCCGCATTTTCCGAATAGAATGAAAAGACTCTTTTAAGCTCAGAAAGATCAGATGAATTTCGCTTTAAAGCCCTAACATTTTTTCCTGATGTTAACAGAAAATAAAGCAAGTGAGATCCCAACAATCCGGTTCCGCCAGTAACAAGTATCATAAAGAATGAATTTGTGTAAAGATGGGAAAAAAAATTGTACTGTACAGAAGTTTCCGCGGGTAGTTGATTAAGAATTCAGAAAGAACATCAGGCGTATTCAATTCAATGCAAACTAAATCCGGTCGATAATTTCGCCGAGCAGAACCAAGCCAAACCCTATCCAAAAGATGTTTGAAAGAAATACAAGACGAAATCCTAAAACCAGTGGCCAACCTTTAATGGCATAGATGGTTTTGAATGAAAACTCATTTTCAGAATCAACATCCAGATCTTCAAACAATCGGGAATCTGTTTTTGACGGTAAAGGATCTTTGAGGTGAATATACCATTCCGGTATAACTTAAAAAGGTATCACATGAGGCCTCACCCGTGGCAGGATTTGAGGGATCGGGATCAATTTTTAATAAATCGGCTATTATATTTCACCGAATTAATTTCAACCTCAATAAAATAAATTCCCGGAGCATAGTTTTCTGTAGGAAGAATCATAGATTCGACCTCTGTGAAAGAATTATACATTTTTTGTCCAAATGAATTGTAAATACGCACAGAGGATATTATTCCTTTATTTGAACTTACCTGCAATTTATCAGAAACAGGATTTGGAAATACGTTCAGAGAATTATCAATCTCATTTTCAACAGAGTTTGGAGCACTGATAAACTCTATTCTGTCGAGGTTAAAAGGGTAGCTTCCAAGCACAACAAGTTTCACAACCTGCTTCCCTTCCTCAAGAAAGAAATTATTGCTAAAAACGCCCAACTCTGTCCAGCTGCCGGTTAACGGAACACGAATGTTTGAGGTTTTGCCGTTTTTAAATTCCAAATAGAAGATACCATTTGCTTTTTCTGTTGCGAGGTAATAGTTAATCTGGTAATTACCCGCCTGAGTGACATTTACAGTATAGTTAATCCATTCACCGGAAACAATTCCCGTTAACTGATAACCCGAATCGGGTCTTGCTTCAATATCCACGGCTTCATCCGGGCGATAATCACCCGGAATATTTTCACCATCGCTGTCGTGATAAGCGATACCTTCTTCCCCCAGATCATAATTTTCGGCTTGCACAATGCCCGGGATTGTGGCGGGGACGCCATTAAAAGCTCCGGTTTGTGTAGGTACAAAATAGATTCGGACGGGGTAGGAGTGAATTACGCTTCCGTCTTTTAAATGAACGATGAGCCTGTAGTAATAGTAGGTGTTGGTTAAAACATTTTTGTCTATATAATTTGAAACTCCGGGATCCAGACTTTCAACCGGAGCAAAACTTGTATATTCTGTTCTACGCTCCACAGAAATGCTATCATAATCTGTAAACCTGTTTGTCCAATTTAGCTTTACCAGACTGTCGTTGTAAACATTTAGGCTTAGATTAGTGGGCGATTGATTTGAGGTATAAATTACAACGTCTTTCAGATCATTCCATTTTCTTGAAGATCGAAGGTACATTTTGAACCAACCCCCATCGTCCCAAACCGAGAAAGATATATTATGATTCAGGGATTTCTCGGTATAGGCGGCATAAAAGCGCATCTTGGAATTATAATCGCATTCTCCCATTGTACCAAATTCACTTATGGTTACAGGGATATTGTTAGCCTTAGACCAGGAGTCAACTTTAGCAAACCGGGCTTCGAGAGCGGCGTATTCTGCATCCGTACCCCAGGTACCTATAGCCTCTCCGGCAAAATTCCAGGGATCGTAGGAATGATAGTAGCCCATTACATAATCGTCATTTGGAATGTTTGCTTCCATTAGTCTTTCTGCGCTTGACCATTCATGTCCTGAATAAATTACGATTCTGGTAGGATTTGTTTTTCTTATAATCGATAACACCCTTGCATTCAGATCGTTAATATTGTCGACTGTCAGACCCAATGGCTCGTTTATTATTTCAAAAAACAAATATTCACTTTTATCCCTGAATCGGGTAGCCACCTGACTCCAGATGCTGTCGAATCGTGCTCTCATTAGAGGATCGCCGTAATTTTCCTTTATCCAATTGTCGTGGTGAGCATTAATTGTAATAATTAAACCACGGGCCAAACCCCAGTCAACAATTTGCTCAACCCGGTTAAACCATGTCGGATCAATAGCATAAGGAGAGGTCATTGAAACATGGTCGCCCCATTTAACCGGTATGCGAACGTTTGTAAAACCGGCTGCTTTATAATCGTCGAAATAATACTCTTTCGCAGGTCCGTTGCCCCAACTTCCCTCAGTGTTAGGGGTTTCTAGTGTATTTCCAAGGTTTATTCCCCTCCCCATCAGGGTATTGGCTTCCATGGGAGTTAATTGGGCATTAACATTATGGCCAATGAGAAAACTGGCTGCCGCTGAAAACAAGAGAGTGTATTTTAGGTTCATAAAATTAAAATATAAATATTGGGTTTAAAGATAATATTTGAATACGCAAATGCATTTAATTTATCATCCCAAAGGCTAGTTTTGTCTCAATCTAAATAACTTGCAGCGTATTTTGTTTAATATTATTAAAAAAAATTTGGCAACTATTCAGGCACATTTATAAAAGTGCAGATTAATCTGAATTCGCAAGCGAATGTATTTGTGAAAATTATTATTTATAATGCTAAAATTTCAATCTGTGAATCTGTGGCATAAAGATAAATAAGTTGCCACAGATTCACAGATTGTTCGCTTTGCTCATTCGGTCGACTCATAATTTGCACAGATTGTTCGCGTTGCTTACTTTTATATGAAGAGCTGATAATCTGTTACATATTTTTCTTGCTGAGATTATGAATAGTTACGAAATTTGTTAGAACAGCTAATTTTCAGGACATGAAACTACTTAGGAATCCAAATATCATCTGGCGAAAGCCCACATTCGCTGACCATAGAAATAGCATAATCCATTCGCCCCAGATCGTCGGCCCCACCGTTATTGGTTCCAAAAGTAAACTTAAGCCCGGCCGCCTTCGCCCTCTTAATAAAGGTGGTGCTTGGAATATTCCGTCTGTTATTAATTTCGAGGGCAATATTATTAGCCTTTAGGGCTTGAATCACCGCATCCATCCTTTTCTCTGTCCATAAGTTATCATAGTCAGCATTTATTTCATCTGGAAGATAGGTTGGATTTACATATATCTGAATGGGTTCGTTTTCCAGAATTCCAACGAGACGGTTAACCAGTTGATCCATGAAATCTTCGGGGTTTCCGACTTCTGTTTCTTCTTTAATCCAGAGGCGCATTCTTCTGCCATTATCGTTTGTCCATGTCATGGCATCGGTAAAGGCATAATCGAATTGATCTATACTTTCCTGTGAAAACATATCGAGCCACTCTCTGCCTTCTGCCTGCATGGCGAACCATGTCTGTGGTGGTTTCTGGTAATTATGGATAAAACTTTGCAGGGCAGAGTCTGTCTCAAATCCCATTTTTAATCCACAATTTACTGCAATACCATAGGAGAAACCATATTTTCTGGCGTTGGCAAGAGCGGTTTCCATGGTAAGTCCTCCTTTAAGGTGTACATGAAAGTCGATTAGTGGAAAATTATTGCTTGCCAGATCGAGAAGTGTTTTTTCAAACTCCAGATCTTCAGGCGGGTTGCCCGGAGTAGGTAAGTCGCTGGGGAGTACTTTTACTTTTATGTTTTTATAATGCACTTCGCTTCCCGGATCGTGCCCCTGTAAGGCAAAGGTTCCCGAGGAAAGCACACGGCCCGCATAATTGTTTGGCCTGTATGGATTTTCAGGCTCTGTATAATCGGATATTAATTCTCCATTTATGTATGTTCGAATGGTTTTCCCCTGAACAACAATATGATAATTAAACCACTCATTATCTGTAACGGGAGATTTCCACACATTCCTGATACCATAAATACTGCCTGTCATTTTTCGCTCCACATAGTCACCGGGATTGGTAGGGGGATTGGAATTTATCACCTGACATTCGTAGCCTTTTTCCGGCCAACCCTCTTCCTGATACATGGTATGAAAATAAATACCTGAATTAGAGCCGGGGAGGGTTTTTACATCGAGACTAAGCTCAAAATTTTTGAAATTGTGATTTTCAATGGTACCCATATAAAACAAATGGGAACGGGGTCCGGAGGTAACTAATTCGCCGTTTTCAACTTTCCATGTATCGGGATTTTCTGCAGCTTCCCATCCTGTAAGGTCTTTTCCGTTGAAAAGGGTAGTCCAGTCATCGGAATGATCGCAAGAGGAAAGAATTAAAAAAAAGGGTAGAAGGAGAATAAAGCTTAAGTGTTTCATGACATTAGGTTTGAATGGGCGAAATAGTTTAATCTTAAAACATATAAAGTTAAATATATTATTTCATTGGTATACTGTAAAATTTCGCCATCTCATATTTTTACCGGACAAAACCGAATATTTTATAAAATACCAATCGGTATTTTATATTTAGAATCTATTTCTTCAGCTGCTTTAAAATAATTTTCTCTATTTGATCGAGGATATTCGTGAGATACCCTTTATCCTCATGAACGGAGGCCATAAATATACCCCCCTCTATCATTGAATACATATTCCTGGCTACTAAATCCGCTTTGATTTTCTTTTTAATCTCTTTTCTTTTAATGCCTTTTTTTATAATAATAGCAAGGTTTCTTACAAGCCGGTCGGATACATCTTTTGCAGCATTAAAAAGTTCGGGACTGTTGTATTTAGCATCTACGCCCACATTCAGAACCGGACAGCCACCACGGGCAAGTGTTAAAATGTAATAGTTTCTGTAATAGTCGGTTAGGGCAAGTAGTTGTTTGATGCTGTTTTTTTCTTCAGCAACAATTTCAATCATTGGTTGTATAAGCTTTTCCACATTTATATAGAACGCCTTTACAGCTAAATCGGTTTTGTTTTTGAAGTTGCCGTATACCGATCCTTTTGATAATTCTGTGGCTGTTGTAATATCTCTTAAACTTGTTCCAGAGTATCCCTTTCGATTAAAAATGGGCGCAACATTTTTAAGGATAAATGCAGATGTATCTTCCCTTTTTCGTGTCATAGCAGAACGAATTTATGTAAAGATACAAAAAAATTAGAAAAAATACCGATTGGTATTTAACTTAAATACCTGACAGAATGTATTAAAGCTCTTTAATCTTTATGTTTTTCCAGGCGACTTCGAAGGGACCACTTTGTCCGACATCGTGTACCTGAAGTCCGATAAAACCTGCCGGGTGTGATTTAAATTTATCTTCGTCCACTAAATCGGAGATTTGTATTCCGTTTACCCAGACCTGAATTCTTGAGCCCTTAGCCAGAATTCTATACGAGTTCCACTCTCCGCTTTTATAGGAGTTATGCCTGATCAGGGCGTCTTCGGGAGTCATCCACCCTCCGCATGCCTCTCCGTAAATATAACCCGAATAACCGCCCTCGTCGGTTCCGGCAGCAATTTCAATTTGTGGACCATTAACACGGCCAAATTCCTGATCCGTTTCCGGTTCTTTTGTTTGGGAGCGGATTTGAACACCTGAATTAAGCTCGTCATTCATAACCTTAACTTCAAAAACCAGGTCAAAATCACCATATTCCTTGTTTGTGCAAAGAAAAGAATTCGGACTACCGGGAGTAGTTGTTCCTATAATCATCTTGTCTTCAACACGGTAGGTGGCAGTTCCGTTTTTTTGTATCCATCCGCTAAGATCTTTTCCATTAAAAAGAGATTTCCAGCCACCACCACCGGCAAAAAGAGAGAGAGAAAGGCTTAGTGCGAAAGTGATTAAAATTATGTGTTTTTTAGTTTTCATTTGAATTGCACTTATTTGTTTGGAGCTAAAATAATTCATTCCAATGAGAATTCTTTGAAAATTCGTACCCAAATTAAGGTAATCGGAAGAAAACATTTCATCCGGTTAATTGTGAATTTAAAAATGAAAGTCCATAAATCTGTATGTTCAATTTCGGGCATTACATCCTATTTAAGTAATTCACATCAGAAAGCGTCATCATTAATTCCCGGGAAAAATATCTTTCGCAGTTTGCTTTTGTTATTGGGAAGGATTGTGATAAAAAAGGATTGCGACCAGCCAAGACAAATGTACATCTTTTGCCCCATAATGTTTGCATCACAAATTCGAATATCAGGATAATTGGCAATGGTGTTGAAGCAACTCTATTAATTGAGTTTTAGGACTCCTGAAACAGGATTTGCTTACACAATAATCCGGGACAAAGTAGCCGCCCGATTTGTAATAAAAAAAAGCTATAACTGATTTGTTATAACTTTCCTATAAACTAAAAATAGCAGACAAGATTTTATTTCTTGTCAGTCTTTTTTTCCTCAGATACCAGCTCTCCTTTTTCGTTAAACATTTTCCAAACACCGGATTTGGCACCTTCGGTATAATGCATTTCAAAACGAAGGGTTCCATTTTCATCCCATATAAACCAATCGCCATCTTTAAGATTATCGGTATAGGATGCCTCTGCAATTTTAACTCCTTTACTATTCCAGGTAATCCAGATTCCATCCATCACCCCGTTTTTATAGGAGCGAATTTCTTTTTTTATGCCATTCTCAAAGTAAAGGTTAACCTTACCGTCAATGCGGCCGTCAATGAGAGACATTTCAATTCTCTTATTGCCATTGGTATAGAATTCAATATAATCTCCCGAATAGAGTGCGCCGTTTTCATTATAATATAGTCCGGCATCATCGACTTCAACCTGAGCTGAAACCGTAACACCAAACAATAAAAATAAAACCGCAAGGTAATAGGTTGTGAATCTCATTCTTAACACTTCAAAATATAATAAATATTACAAAGGTAAAGAAACGGATTCCAGTTGAACTTTCAAATTCATTTTTGACGAAGAAGTAGAAACTTTAGAAAGAGTAATATTCTTGTATGAAACATAGTCAACAACAATATCATAGGTTCCGGGAGTTACACCTTCCATTTTAAAATTGCCGTTCAGATCGGTGTAAGTAGTTAATTCACTGCCTTTTACTTTAAGGGATACTCCAACCAATGCTTCACCGGTAATAACGTCTGTTACCTTACCTTCAATCTGGACTGAATTTACTGCGGCAGGTGCGTTGATGCCAGGCTCAATTGCTTTAAGAGAAGAAACACTAAGCACAACGAATAATAGGACGAATAATTTTTTCATTTTAAAGGATTATTTTTGTTTTATTTATTTAAAGTTTTACTTTTTTAAATATAATTCCAGAATCTTTGCTCAATCCATCAGTTCCTCCAAAAATCGTTTGAGGATTTCCCTCAGACAGAACATTCGATTCCTTAATTTCTATCATGATCCAAAAGTAGAGCGAGAATGTTACAAAAAGATTAAGAAACAATTACACATTAATTAAGTTCTGCAGAAGCCTTGTTACAAACAATTACAATTTGCAGTATAAGGCCCTTTAAATCAGACGTATGCGCAATCTGTAAGAAAGGACTCTATGAGAGTCAAACGCCCTTAATGTTGAGCTAACATTAAATTAAACATTCCTTAATATTTGACCTATACTTTTGCAGCAGATTAAAAAGCAAAATGACAAAAAGAATTTTATTTATTATTATTATTTCAATTCTGCCAATAAGTGTCTTCACACAAAACGGCAGTATTAAAGGTAAAGTAACAGATGCGGTAACGGGAGAATCACTTGTAGGTGCGAATATTGTGATTCAGGGTACCTATACCGGAACAATCACAAATTTTGACGGAGATTATGAGATTAAAAATTTAGTCCCGGGCCCTTATAACATTGTTGTTTCCTATATTTCTTATAATAAGGAGATAAAGCAAACAGAGGTGTTAAGTGATAATATAAGCACACTTGATTTTCAACTCGGAGCGGCATCCTTAACCGTTGATGAGGTAACAATTACAGCCAGAAAAAGATCCAATACAGAAGTCTCGATGATTGTAAACGTTAAATCACTAGACTTAATCGCCAACGGAATTACAGCAGACCAAATTAGTAAATCACAAGACAGCGATGCAGCTGAAGTAATAAGGCGGGTTCCCGGCATTACCATTACCGACGGGAGGTTTATTGTGGTAAGGGGTTTGAGTGAACGCTATAATTCTGTACTTATTAATGGAGCAAATGCGCCAAGTTTTGAAGCGAATAAAAGATCTTTTTCATTTGACGCTATACCAGCCGGCATGATCGATAATATAATGATTTATAAAAGCCCGGCTCCTGAATTACCTGCAGATTTCGCCGGCGCTTCAATAAATATCGTTACCAAAGAGACGGCAGATAAGAACGAATTCAAAATTTCCTATGGAATGGGAATGGTTCGCAACACCACCTTTATAGATGATTTTCAAAAATATGATGGGGGAAAATATGATTTCCTTGGATTTGATGATGGGACCCGAAAATTTCCAACAGAACTTCCATCTACTGACAGAATGAATGAATTATATGTATGGCCCAATTTACCAGCATATTACGAGAGGATGGATTCCCTTCAGACGATATCCAGAGCGTTTAAGAATAATTGGAGCACACACACAATTAAACCCATGCCCGATCAGAGTTTTTCTGCAAGCTTGCAAAAACGCTTTGTAATTGGGAAAGCATCACTTGGAAATACAAGTGCATTGAGTTATAAATTCACCAATAATTTCGACAATATTGACCGGTTGGAGTATTTCGATTACGACGAAACGAATAAGATTATTAATTACGCGTATGATTATAATGACGCCACCTATGTTCAGAATGCAAATCTTGGACTCATTCACAACTGGCTCTTGATATATGGCGATAATCAGAAAATTGGATTCCGGAATCTCCTAAATAATATGGGTGAAAACAAAACCGTTCAGAGAAAAGGCTTCGACGTTTATAATTCGGAAGATCAGATAAGCACGAACTTAAGGTTTGTTCAAAGATTAATTTATTCAGGACAACTGGAAGGACAGCATCAAATAAATAATAATCTCACCCGTTTTAACTGGCTGGCCGGCTATTCTTTTACTTCCAATAATGATCCTGATAACAGGAGGTATATTTATACCAGGCCAATCAATTCGCCAGATAACGTTCCTTATGAATTTCAGTTCGACAGTAAAGCAAGTGTTTATTATGGTGGAAGACTGACACAGAACCTGAAGGAACATGATTTAAATTATAAGTTCGATCTGGTTCAGGATGTATTTTATGCCTTATCTGAAGACCCAATACAAGTTAAGACGGGTTTTTTCGTAGATACAAAAAACAGAGAATTCTCAACCCATAAAGTTGGAGTTGTTGCCCCCAGAGGTACCGACAGGGCAGTTGTTACCGGACTTTCAGGATCCATTGAAGAGGTAATGGATGCTTCTAACTTTTATTATGATCCAACTACACCGAATATTACCGGTTTTGCATATGCCGACGGAACAGACATTATTAATACTTATACTGCATTTGAAAAGCTTTATGCCGGCTACATCGGACTTAAAATTCCTTTGGGGTCTTTCGTGGATGTTTACGGAGGAGTAAGAATGGAAGATTTTCATCGTACCATTTCCGGTTTTTATAAAGCAGATAAGGATATAAGTGGAAATATTCTGAATGATTCTCTCGATATAGTTAAAGACAGCTTAAGCTTTTTTCCTTCCATAAATCTGAATTTTAAGATTAACGATAAGAATAACCTCCGCTTTTCCTTTGGAAAAACCATAAACAGACCGGAATTCAGGGAAGTTACCGGTAGTTATTACGAAGATTTTGATCTGAACGCCATTGTTCATGGGAATCCGGATCTTAATTCAGCCGTAATCTACAATTATGACTTACGCTATGAAAGCTACCCAAGCTCAGGAGAGATGTTTTCTCTGGCCCTTTTTTATAAAAAGTTCATTAACCCGATAGAAATGTTTCAGATTCCCGCAGGAACCACCTTTGATTACAGACCTTTTAATACAGAGGAAGCATACAGTAAGGGGATTGAAGTTGATATAAGAAAACAACTTCTTTTTATGGAAGGGGTTCCTGTTGTAGGATTTATGAAAAATCTGATAGTTGTTTTTAATGCGTCATTCATTGAAAGTGAAATTAATACAAATAAAAGCTTTGCCAGAGATTCCGTCAGATTAATGCAGGGACAGTCTCCTTACATTGTTAATTTGGGCTTAGCTTATAACGACAGAGAGACGGGATTAATGATTAGCGCAAACTATAATAAAATAGGTAAACGAATTGCCTTTGTCGGAACACCCATTAATCCAAACACCTGGGAATTGCCACGCAATTCACTTGATCTGACAGTAGATAAATCCGTCGGTGAAAAATTATCCTTTAAGCTTGGAATTAAAAACCTGCTTAACAGTCCGGTTCACTTTGTTGAATATATGATCGGAGACGATCAGGTTGAGCTTACTAAGGTAAAGTTTATTCCGAACCGGAAAATTAGTCTGGGTATATCGTATACATTTTAGGTTTGTTATTCAGTATTTTTTACCAATTGTGTCTGGTAAAAAATACCTTATGTTATCCAAAAAGTAATAATTAATTTTAAGTTGATGCTGTTTTCTCTGTGCCCCTCTGTGGATACTCTGTGCCCCTCTGTGGATACTCTGTGCCCCTCTGTGTAATTCATTAAAATATATGTTTCTTGCTGCGACAAGCTTAGTAGAGTGCTGTTTTTAAATTCGTTGAGTGCTTCTTCGTTAGCAAAGGACTTACCTGGCATTTTCTTATTTTTTTTGTAACAAAATCCAAACATTTTCGCAAACTAAAGGCCTTACTTTTGTAACAATAATTATTTAAAAAAGACAAAAAAGACAAAAATGAAAAAAGTTTTATTCTCAATTTTATTAGCGGGGCTGGTTGTTACCCTTAATGCACAAAAAATTACAGACCCATTTTTTGAACAGGTTTCATATGTAGGAGCCTTCGACGGAATTAATGACTGGACAGAAGGATGGACAGAATGGGCACCTGAAAATGCAAATTACCCAGAAGCGACGGTAACTAAAGGAAATGGAGTATTTGATCGCACCAATGGTCTTCATATTACTACAAACGAAACCTGGAGTGGAGTAATTAAACTCGACGGTTGGGTATATGTTGACGATGGCGCAACACTTACTATTGATGCAGGTACCATTATTCGCGGAACAGCCAAGAGCGTTCTGGTAATTGAAAGAGGGGGAATGATTAATGCTGAAGGTACAAGTACAAATCCTATCGTATTTACCTCGAATCAGGGAGCCGGAT
>JAIOZM010000003.1 GCA_021740585.1 Bacteroidales bacterium | reverse complement strand
GAAATTCTACAAATCCTGAGTATATCTCTACTCGATAAAACTCCTGTAAGAGAGATACTTACAAATTACGATTACAAAGATGTCAAAGAACAAAAAAATAAACAACTAATAATCAGCGGGTTTTAAGTGCCCGCTAATGATTATATAAGATTATTTATTAATGATGAAAGCATAACCAGAAAAGTAATTCTAAGGAAATAAATTAATTTTGAACGTGAAAAATGAAGCCGTCTCAAAAGTAATATTTGAGACGGCTTTTTTTATAACAGAATCACCCACTTTGGTTTCTGAATTATTATGGATTATATCTCGAATCCCTCAAAATTTCCTGATAAGAAGTATTCATCATTATGTCCCTTAAGCTTAATTCAGGATTTCTTGAAGCAAATTCTGAAACAATTCTGTAACCATTCCAAACGGTCGCTCTTCCCGGCGATTCATTTGTGAAGTAGGCTGTATAGGGAGCAGGACCGATAAGTTTCCTTATTTCCATGATATCAGATGAATACAATAGTTTATTTTCAATAAGGTAGAACCACATTTGCTTTTCATTATGTTTTACCCAACTCAATTCCTCAGGTGTATAGCCCATTTTTATTCCCATATCCTGATTGGGTAAAAGTTTATCAATCATGTACATTAACTTTCCCTCATGAACCAAATAAGAAAGCAGGTTCTCAACTGAATCGTTAAAAACGAATTTCTCATTAAGCCAATTATATAAGGCATCTGAGGGTATTTTTTCCGGGTACAAATTCTTCTTTTGATAATCCGGTAATCCAAGTCTGATATAAAACTCGTTTTCAATCCCAAGATACATATCAAGGCCGATACCAATATAGTCACCAACCGTAAATGTCGGATAGTTAAATCCTCCAATATAACTAACTAATTCCGGAACCCTTTCCTGAGGAAAATAATATTTAAAAAGCCGGAAGGCTCCATCAAATTCATCTTCCAAAGAAGACAAATCTGGGAAAACACGCATTACCTCAGCAAAAACTTCCTGATTTTGATGGTCATTAATAAAATCTAAAAGGTATCTTTCAAAACTCCTCTCATTAATATTCCCAATATTTATAATGTAGTAGTTATAAATTTCAAAGAAATCCGTTAGACTTTCATCAAACTCTCTAACAGCCCGTGAGAGAGTATCCTGATCCATATGAAATAATTCCTCTTCAAATCTGATTATTTTAGAATCTACCTCAAATTTTTTAAGTTCCTTCCTTGAAATTTCATTGGTACATGAGGAGAAAATAAAAATACTATAAAGTGTAAGCCTAATTAGTGCCTGAAAGAACCGAGTTTGCGAGCTCAGCGAAGCTAAAACGCCTGTGTTTATAAGTCTCTGATAAGAAAGCGTCAAAGACAAGGCTAGCGAAGTCTTGGAAAACAATAAGTTTACTTTTGTAAATGTTTGTTTCCAAGACGAGCATAACGCAGTATTTGGCGTTTTCTTGCAGTGACTAATTATTTTATTCATAATATTCAATATGCAATTCAAGTAAAATTTTATATATTTTTGCAAAGTTAATCGTCACAAGTTATAAAAATCGTTTTTGTATTAATAATTCAATTCTGAAAAAATGAAAAGGAAATCCGTTATTTTTATCATACTACTTTCGTTACCTTTTTTTTTAAAAGCACAAAACGCCAGAATCAGCATACTGGCTAATCCACAAATTTCCTGGCTTTCGGCAGATATTGAAGAAGTATCCTATTCCGGGAGTATTCTGGGCATAAATACCGGTATTGAACTTGACTTGTTTTTTGCAGACAATTATGCCTTTTCCACCGGCTTAAAAATTAACAGCATAGGAGGAAGCTTATCATACAGCGACAGTGTGTCGGTGAGCTCCGAGGGGGAAGAAATTAGAGCTGAAACCGTTAAGTACAGAACACAGTATTTATCTGTTCCCATAGGTCTTAAATTAAAAACCGTCGAAATAGGGTATTTTACTATATGGGTAAATCCGGGCTTAAGCCCCATGGTAAGGTTAAAAGCACAGGGATATATTGATGATGAAAGTGAAAAGCAAAACCTGTCTGATGAAATCGGTTTATTAAATATTAATTATTTCATTGAGGCCGGAGTTGAATACAGTCTGGGTGGAAGTACTGCCTTGATTGCGGGACTTGGCTATTATTCAGGATTTATGGATATAACAGACCATTCCGCCGATAAAGTCACATCAGGATCGGTAGGACTTGTTCTTGGCATATTGTTTTAACCAGACTTCTTTACTCTTATCTTGTTCCCCCAAGAAAAAATAATGGAAATGAGAATGGATTTGCATAGATTGAACAGAAATTCAATTTTAATTGTGAGGATTTTTTAAAATTAAAGAACTAAATTTAAAAAGATGAAGATTGCATTAGCTCAAATCGATTATCATATTGGAAACTTTTTGGAGAATACAACCAATATTGTGCTCCAAATTAAAAGAGCTCAAATGGAGGGTGCTGACCTGATTGTTTTTTCAGAGTTATCGGTATGTGGATATCCCCCTCTGGATTTGCTGGAAAGAAAAGATTTCATTGAGAAATGCAATAATGAAATTCATAAAATAGCCAGAATATGTAAAGATACAGCTGCCATTATTGGAGCTCCAACGATTAATCCAAATGCTAAGGGGAAACTTCTTTTTAACTCAGCCTACTTTTTATATGAAGGTGAAGTAAAAGCTGTTATTCACAAAACCCTGCTTCCCACCTACGACATTTTTGATGAGTACCGCTATTTTGAGCCCAATTCTGAATTCCACGTTGTTGAATTTAAAGGAAAGAAAATTGCACTTACCATTTGCGAAGATTTATGGGATGATCAACCGGTTGAAAGCGAATTTGCCAGAAGAAGGCTGTATATGCTCAATCCTATGGATGAACTTATTAAGCAACATCCCGATTTCATTGTAAACATTGCTGCTTCACCTTATTCTCACATGCGTTCAAAAATTAAAAAAAGCATTTTTATTGAAAAGGCGAAAAAATATAATCTTCCGGTAATATACGTCAATCAGGTAGGGGCACAAACACAGCTGATTTTTGAAGGCGGCAGTATGGCTATAGACAAAACCGGAGGGATTATTGAGCAACTTAAGTATTTCAGCAATGACTTTAAGATTGTTAATCTCGATAAGTTGGTAAAGGAAAAAACTACCGCAGTATTTGAAGAACCCGATCGCATTAAAATGGTTCATGATGCACTCATAACAGGCATTAAAGGCTATTTTAAAAAAATGGGCTTCTACAAAGCTGTTGTTGGACTTTCGGGTGGGATTGATTCGGCAGTTACCGTGGTGCTTGCGGTAAGAGCTCTGGGGGCTGAAAATGTTCATGCTTTGCTTATGCCATCTCAATATTCATCCGACCATTCTATCAGTGACTCTATTGATCTGGCAAATAATCTTCAGATGAAATTTGATATTATTGACATACAAAAAAGTTTTGATACTCAAAAAGAAGCTCTAAGTCAAATATTCAACGGTCAGAAAGAAGATATTACCGAAGAAAATCTTCAATCGCGAATAAGAGCAGTATTATTAATGGCCTTCAGCAATAAGTTTGGTCATATCCTTCTTAATACAAGCAATAAGAGTGAAGCAGCTGTGGGTTATGGCACGCTTTATGGGGACATGAGCGGTGGACTTTCAGTATTGGGGGATGTGTATAAAACCGATGTATATGAACTGGCAAAGTTTATAAACAGAAAAACTGAAATCTTACCGGTTAATATTATTGAAAAGCCACCTTCAGCGGAATTAAAACCAAATCAGAAAGATTCCGATTCGCTTCCTGAATATGAAATTCTGGATAAAATTCTTTTTGAATTTATTGAAAAGCAAAAATCTCCAGATGAAATAATCGGATTCGATTCTGATTTAGTTACAGACATCATCAGAAAAGTAAATATGAACGAGTATAAAAGGTTTCAGACACCTCCAATTTTAAGAATTTCCTCAAAAGCATTTGGCGGTGGCAGGCGAATTCCACTCGTAGCAAAATATTAAAAACCTTGAGAAATACATGTATAGGATTAGATATGAAACTTTTGTTAGTGAGAGAAAAACAATTAATATTTTTTACTACCTTTGCATGTTATATAGCACTTCATACACAAATAAAGAACGCTAATTATGCAGGATAGGATTATAAACTGTGAAAATTGCATCGACAATCCAAAATCTGTTTTTACGGTACTTACCCCAAAGGAGAAAGACATAATCAGGAAAAGTCACACTTGTTCATTTTATAAAAAAGGTGAAATTATTTTCAAAGAAGGCGATAAGCCAATGGGCTTATTGTGTCTGGCTGATGGTAAAGTGAAAATATTCAAAGAAGGTGTTGGTGGAAGGGAACAAATAGTAAGGATGGCGAAACCAGTTGGTTTTATTGGTTACCGCGCACTTTTTGCTGAAGAACATCATACGGCTACCGCCGTTGCTATTGAAGACAGCACCGTGTGTCAGATAGACCGGGAAACTGTTTATAGAATACTTCGTGAGAGTTCCGACTTATCACTAAGCATTATCAGAGCTTTTGCAACCGAGTTGGGATTCTCCAATAACAGAACAGTAACGCTCACTCAAAAACATATCAGGGGCAGACTTGCAGAATCACTCATATTTCTCAAGGACACCTATGGTTACGAAGAGGATGCGCAAACCATCAAAATATATCTTTCAAGGGAAGATGTTGCGAATCTTTCAAATATGACCACTTCAAATGCAATACGTACTTTATCTACCTTTGCTCAGGAGGAAGTAATTGCCATCGACGGTCGTAAAATAAAGATTCTGGATCTCGTTAAACTTGAAAGAATTAGTGAACTTGGTTAAGAAGTCATTTATCTGCTAAAAATCAAATAAACGAGTCTGTTACTTTTCATTTTAAAGATTATTCGACTCGTAAATAATAGTTGATTATAATAAATTATACTTCTTATTCTGATTTGGTTCATCATCGCTTAAATACTTTTCTGTTATTTCATTAAGGAAGAATATAAAATAAGCTATTCCAAATAAGCCAATCAACACCGGGATATTTTCTTTCAAAGAAATTAACCAATAGTCTGTCTGGTTTCCAAGGGTCAGGAAAACAGCAACTGAAATGGTTATTAGTATAAATAGGGTGACAGACTTTATACTAAAATCGAAAAATATACTCCTCAATAATTTATCCCTCGAAATTCTCTTAATTATTTTCTCAGATAAATCCGGAGGTATTGAATCCGCTTTCTTTTCATTCAATGACTCCCTTATTACCCTATCGATATATTGGTTATAATTTTCCATAATCAGGTATTTTTTTAAACAAAGGATTCATAATGTATTTCTTTAAAATCGGGAAAATGTTTAAGTATTTCCGCTTTGATTAATAATCTGGCCCGGCTTAAATAACTTTTTATAGTTCCCGGGGGCAAATTTGTAATAATGGCAATTTCTTTATAGGATAATTCTTCCAAATGATACAGATTAATTAATAACTTATAGGATGAAGGCAAATTGTCTATAATTCTTCGAACCATCTCATTTATTTCAACAGAATGAAGTTCATCTCCAGGGTTTTTATCTCCCGGAACATTCATCTCAAATTCCGTAAAATCAGTTTTCGAAAAAATTTTGTTTCTTGTCTTCTTTCGTAAAAAATCTGAACAAACATTAAACCCAATTGATCCAATCCAGGTTGACAACTTAGAATCTCCTCTGAATTTATTAATGTCGCGATACACGCGAAAGAATACTTCCTGAAACAAATCTTCCGACACATCTTTACTCCCTGTAATTCCGAGCGCAATGCTCCATACAAGATTCCTGTTGGTATTAATGAGATACTTGAAAGCATCATTATTACCCGTCTTTAATTTCATCAATAGATCTTCGTCGGTCATTTCATTATATAAGTCGTTTCAGATCTTAAAAAGTTGCAAAACTTTCAATAAAAATAATAAAACCGATTTTATTGCAACCTTTTTAGAATTCAAACTACTAATTAAGCGTAAACAAATTAAAACAAATTATTATGGAAGGACCAGTATTTGCACTAGCGATTATTTTTTTAGCGATTTATCAGGTTATTAAAGTTATATCTGAACATCTTCTTAAGAGAAGGTTAATCAGGGACAATCTTATTGACAAAGCTGAAGTATTGTCACATTTTAACTCAAAAAACGACGAAGGAAACAGTTATCCGACATTAAAATGGGGTCTCGTTGCAATGTTTGCTGGAATTGCATTTATCCTGATTGAGATTCTACAGCAAACCACCACTTTGAACTTGTCGATGGAGAATTCATACCTGCCCATTGGAATTATTCTGGTATTTGTTTCTTTGGCTTTCCTTTTGTATTTCTTCATTGCCAAAAAAAGGGAAAATAAATAGGGAAAATATTTAAGCCTATTCAAACATAACCACGCAAAGCTTTGTTGCCTGAATTCGCGTTTCGAATTCGTACAGTACAATATGAGGGGGGTATTCTCCCCTCTTTTCTTTTTCAATAATATAACAGGAGTTTTTATCTTCAATAGTATTGGTGAAGCGCAGTATATCTTTCCTTTGTCGCATCAGATAGAAGGTGCTGGCATGCTGAATTCTTGTACCTTCCAAAACATAAAGTTTATCAGAATTTGAAACCACACCTGCTACGATGGCTCCGTTTTTCTGATGAAGAAAACTACTATGCAAATACCGATGCGGTATCACATAAAAATTGAATACTATCCTTACCAAGAGCAAGGCTCCCATACTTATAAGAATATAATTTTGCGCCTTTCTTTTTGTAAATATTAGTAGTGGTAAAATAAGAGTTATGGAAATGAAATACTTAATCCAGAAATATTCATAATCATTCTGATTTGCTATCAGCGGACTTATCAAAATAAAAACCATCAACAGACCAGATGCTCCAATAAGCAGAGGTTTAAAAATGAATCTTACAAATTTAGCATTATCATTTTTGAACAAAACATAAAACATGAGTCCAAAAAGTAAGGGTAAAAACATGAAAAGATAACGGGCATAGATTGCCGGTGAGGCCCAGTAAATCAAAATATTAAACAGAAATGCCAGAGAAAAAAACCGGCTAAGCTCATTTTCCCATAAAGTTATTCTGTTTTTTTTCCACAACAATAATAATATTAGCACGGTCCATGGGAGGAAATGATAGAAAAATTGTAAAGGAAAAAGAAAGATATGCTTAACACTTTCCCAAATATTGTTATCAATAAAGGTCCTTTTTGAAGACTCAGTCCATAAAGTGGTAAAATAATTATCTAACGGATTTTCAATGTTATATAAAAAAAAGTAGCCTCCAACCATTACGAGGAGAATGGCAAATCCCGCTATATGTTGCAGGCTAAATAGCTTCCTTATTTCCTTTCGTGAAATAAACCAAACCAGAAGTGTCATTCCAAGAAATACCAGTGATGGCAATGCTTTCATAAGAAAAGCAAGGGAAGCAAAAAAATAAGCTGATAAAAAAAGTTTATAGTATTGCTTTTTGATCCCAAAATAGTAAACCGACCAGATAAGTAAATATATAAGCCAGGAGAAACTAATGTCTATCAAACCAATAAAGGAATCGTAAAATAAGATTCTTCCACTGGTAATTACAGCGAATGAGCTTAAAAAGGCCACTGTTCGACCAAACTCTCGTTTCAAACTGAGGTATATGGTTAATCCAAACAATAAAAGCGATGCAATAACCGGAAGTCTGAAAATAAGTTCAGAATCTGAGTTGAAGATTTTAACAAAAAGAATCTGAATCCAGTTAAACAAGGGTGGTTTATTGATGTAAAATTCCCCGTTTATAGTAGGATGCAAATAATCGCCTGAAAGTATCATCTCCATTGCCACATTTGCCCTTGTAGCTTCATCCAGCAAAAAAGGCATTAAACCAAGATTTATAAATAAAGCCGGTATTAAAAGAAGTAATAAATAGACTATTAGATAGAAGTCCTTATCTTTATCTTTGATGAGAGATCGCATAATTTCTGGTTTGTGATTGTAAAAATAGAAATTTCTTTTAGCACTTAGGCTTAACTTGCATACATATGCTAACTTTGTTCTAACAATTCATAGCTTATATTTCATTTATTAAAAAAGATGGCTTATATATTTTTTCGCATATTATATGGATTTTTATGGTTACTAACCAGGCTGCCTCTATCATTCCTGCAAGTTTTTTCCTTTATTATTTTTCCATTTATATATTTCATTTTTCCCTATAGAAAAAGATTAGTGCTAAAAAATATCAGAAACTCATTTCCTGAATGGGAGGAAAAAAAAATAAGGAGCACCGCAAGAAAATTCTATTTATATTTTATTCAGTCCTTTATTGAATCGCTGTACACCGGTGTGTTAAGTAAAGAAGAATATAAAAAACGATATAAAGTCCTTAATCCAGAAATTTGCAACGATTTTTTTAAAAGAGGAAAAAGTATTACCCTCCTAATGGGTCATTATGCAAACTGGGAATGGTCTCAATCAATTCAAATTGTTCTAAACGAACAGGCTCTTCCTATTTACAAACCTCTCCATAATAAATATATCGATAAAAAAGTTAAACAAGACCGGGAAAGATTTGGAGCGCTTACCATTCCCATGGAGAAAATTTTAAGAACCCTTTTTGAATTTGAGAAACAAAACAAACTAAGTCTTACTTTTTTTTTAGCTGACCAACGACCTTTGATGGCTAAAATTCAATATTGGACAAAATTTCTTAATCAGGATACTCCCGTTGTAATGGGTCCGGAAAAAATTGCTCACAAATTTAATCATGCCGTTGTATTTCTTAAAGTTGTCCCTATAAAAAGAGGATATTATGAGGTTGAATTTGTGCCTATGTTTGATAACTGCGAGAATCTTAGGGAGTATGAGATTATTGAAACCTACCATAAGCATCTTGAGGAAATGATACGGGAAAAACCCGAATATTGGCTATGGACTCATAACCGATGGAAGCACAAGATGGAAGATTACTATCGATTACAGAAAAAAAGGGAGGCAAAATGAAAATTTTATTCACCGGTTATTTTGATCCCGAATACAACCGCACAAAAGTCATAATAAATGGTTTAGAATTATTGGGGGCAGATATCAGACTTTTCCCTTTCCCAAAAAAGAAAAAACCGGAAATACATAAATTAAAAGAAGCCATAGATGATGCTGACTGGGTATTTATGCCAAGCTTCACCCATACCGATCTACCCTTTGTCAAGAGAATTAGCAACAAACCCATAATTTTCGACCCACTCATTTCAAGGTATCTATCAAAGGTTTTTGATTATAAATCGGTATGGAAATATTCTCCCCGCGCCTACAAAAACTATCTCAAAGACAGCCGGGCCCTTAAGAGAGCCGATTTAATTCTGGCTGATACTGAGTCGCATAAAAAATATTTTATGGAGAAGTTTAGCGTTAAGGCAGATAAAATTCGTGTAATTCCCATAGGTGTAATTACAGAAGATTTTTTTCCAATTAAAGCAAAAGCTAAGGAAGACAATAAGATAATTGTAGGATTTTACGGCTCATTTATCCCCCTTCACGGAATTGATATAATCATTAATGCCGCAGAAATACTGAAAGAAGAGAAAAATATTGTTTTTAAACTCATTGGCAATGGTATTCTATTCGATACTATGAAAAAAATGGCGGAAAGCAAATCGCTTAATAATATTGTATTTGAAGGCTGGAAGCCTTATTCAGAACTTAACCTTGAAATTAATAATTTCGATATTTGTTTAGGGATATTTGGTGAAAGTATCAAAGCTAAAATGGTGGTACCCAATAAGCTTTTTCATTATGCCGCATGTAAAAAGGCCATAATTAGTAGAACTAGTGAGGCGATAACCGAGATTTTTAAACACAATATAAATATTAGCTTGTGTGAGCCCAGTCCTGCCGGACTTGCATCGGCGATCAGATTATTAACAGAGGATTCAGAAAGAGCAAGAATAGCAAAGAATGCTTATGATTTAATTAGGCGTGATTTTAATCAATTAAAAATCGCAGAGAACATCCTGGATTTCATGGAAGCCTAGTCGTATGGTATCTCTGAATAATCCATTAATAAATTCTCCAGGTTTTCCTGAGTCTTATCAATGCTGAACATATTCTCGACTCTCTCTCTACCCCTTTTTCCCAATTCTTCCCTCAGTTTCTTATCTTTTATAAGCTGAACTACCTTATCTGTCATAGCTTCCATATCGAAAGCCGGAACCAAATACCCTGTTTTTGTATCCTCAATTATTTCGGGATTACTGCTTATTTCAAATGCAACCACCGGTTTATTACAAGCCATCGCTTCAACGAGAACATACCCAAAGCCTTCCCATATTGATGTAAGTACAAATATATCAATAGATTGCATAAATCCCTTCATGTCTTCTACAAAACCTGAAAATTCGAAATTTCTTACCAAACCATTTTTAGAGATTAAAGATCTCAATTCGTTTTCCATTTTACCTTCACCGGCAATAAGAATCTTAAAATCAATTTTCCTTTTCTTCAGGTTTAAAGCAAGATCTATTAGGTATTTCTGACCTTTTTGTTTAACCAGCCGACCAGCATTTCCAATAACAACCTGATTAGCTTTAGGCTTATATCTGAAAGTAAGCTCTGCTTCATCAAAACGAGGTAAGTTTATCCCATTATAAATAATTTGAATCTTACTTAGATTAATCATTTTAGGATTTCTTGATAGAATTGTTCTTTGTGTTTCATTCGAGTTAGCAATAACCTGATGAACAACTTTCCTGAAAAGAAATCTGTTCAGAATAGAATTCCGGATTGGAATTGCACTTCCTCGCCTGTAAATAATATGAGGGATTCCTGCCAGTTTTGCAGCTATTCCTGCAACCTTTAAATCGGCCGATAAATTCATAATAATTACCCTCACTTTAAGCTTACGGAATATGATGGCAAGTTTAATGATCTTGTAAGGATTTAAAAAACTGAGATTATTTATTCTTATAGAAGATATCGGGATTGCAGATTCATTGGTGCGGGTTTTTAATTCACTCTTATGATTCGTAAAAATTCTTACTGATTTACCTTTCAGGTGCAGCCGATTCGCCATTTCAAAATGCCACTTTTCTCCACCTCCCCATGTCTTTACAGAATTAAAAAAACAAATAACATTTTGCTCCTTTCTCCTCTTCTCTCTATATAAATCTCTGAGCTTTACATATTTCAAAAAAGTTTCATGAGAAGCGTTTACGCTAATGATAAGTCCGTAAAAGCCATCGAGAAATCCCAATTTAATGATATAATCTCTGAATAATCTCCAGACAGGATGAATGGCAATATTTATAAAGTTGGCTCTGATGTTGGCCTTAAAATATGCCTGAGCAACTATAGTTGAAAATTTATTTATTTGCTGAACATGTTCATTGATGCTATAATATGAATAGTGGTATAAGTCTCCCCTCAAAAACTTTTTGGTAGAGGATCTCTTCATAATAAATTTATCATGAGGATTAATCCCTCCCCACTCGCCTTTCCTTGAATCCCAAAGCCTGAGTTTTCTGGCAGGATACCAACTGGTATGTCGTATCCATTTGCCACAGTAATTGGTTAGTCTGTTAAAATAATAACCATCGTGAGTCCAGTTTTCTTTACTGCGTTTAATTGAGTCCTTCAGTCTGTCAGAAGGCACTTCATCGGCATCCAGAGATAAAATATGGGGATATTTTGCCTGGGTTATTGCCCAGTTTTTTTGTTCTATATGTCCTTCAAAAGGATGCTGTATGAAACGTGCCCCAAAGGATTTTACAATTTCTTCTGTATTATCTGTTGAATATGAGTCAACCACAACTATGTCATCTACTAAGCCTTGTATTGACTCCAAACATTTCCCAATGTTCCGTTCTTCGTTATAGGTTATAATTACTGCTGATATTTTTGGCATTTTTTCTGAAAATAAACTCTCTTAAAACCTTGAGAAATATTTGTATTAACTTCGTAACTTAAAAATTATGTATCATTGACCCTTTTACTCCTGAAGTATCCGGTTCTAAAAATAACTACTTCACCTCCCATTTGCAATTCTAAAGCTGTAAGTTTGGGCATTATCATTTATAAATATGCATTTCTTGTTATATTGCCAGGCATGGCATAAATGATAAACTTCTCACTTTCGATACCCGGCTTCCATTGTTTTAAATTTGTATAACCCACCGTAAAATCTATTACACATTTTTTAATTCATTGAATTGTTTTATTTCTGCTTTTCCATTTCACGATTAAAACATTTTCTGCAAAGAGGTTCATAGCTATCTGTTTCCCCCAGTTGAACCAACTTACTACCCTCTCCAAACCGATGAGAATGATGGGCAAGATTACCGCATTTTACACAAATAGCATGAACCTTTGTAACATACTCAGCGGTAGCCATAAGACCGGGAATAGGACCAAATGGTCTTCCCAAATAGTCGATATCCAAACCTGCCACCAGAACTCTGATACCACGATTGGCTAAAATATTGCAGACTTCTATTAAGCCATTATCAAAGAATTGGGCCTCATCAATACCAACTACCTCAACATCGGTACAAAGCAAAAGAATATTTGCTGCTGTTGACACCGGGGTAGATAAAATTGAATTCTCATCGTGGGAAACAACTTCAACATCGGAATAGCGAACATCAATGTGAGGTTTAAAGATCTCAACCTTTTGCCTGGCAATCTTTGCTCTTTTTAGTCGACGGATGAGCTCTTCTGTTTTGCCTGAAAACATAGAACCGCAAATTACTTCGATCCAACCCCTGTTATTTTCTCTATTTATTGAATTTTCTAGAAACATTGAACAAGATATTCTTAATAATATCGTTATTTTTGCATATTAAGTTTAAGAAAGATACTAATACACAATTAATTATGGGATTTAAAAATACGTTTGAATTAATTACTAAAGATATACAAGATATAGAAAACTTAGTAAGTAATTTTCAAAATTCTTCAAACTTATCGGCAATTGAGCTCGACCTTATGCTTTCAAAGCTTAGAAATGTATATGATTTAATTTTGATGATCAAAAGTCACGAGAATAAAAATGAAGTCAGGCTTGAGAAAGAGGTGGAAGAAAGCCCGGAAACTGAAGAAGTTAAAAATGAAGTAAAACCCTCAGCCGTTTTAGAAAAAGAAGTAGAAAAGGAAATTTTTACCGATCATCCTGAGCAGAGTCCGATTGAGACAGAACCTGAACCATTGGAAATACATACATCTGAAGATCAGTCTGATATTCAAAATAAACAAAACCAAAAAGTTAAAATAGTATCAGATAAATTTGAAAAAAGCGGTGAATATCTCAATGAGAAAATTGGACCTCAATCTGAAATACTTTCAAGGAAAATGCAATCGGGACCAATTGAAAGTATTGCCGGTAGTATTGGTATAAACGATAAATTCTATTTTGCAAGGGAATTGTTCCATGGCAAAGCAGATGATTTTAAGAAAGCGGTGGACATACTTGATAAGGCGGCCAATTTTAATGAAGCCTACAATTATATTTCCAATCATTTTTCATGGGATATGAATGATGAGTCTGTTCAAAACCTATTGAACCTCGTAAGGAGAAAATTTATTAGTTCAAATAATGAGTAAGTTATTTATTGTTCCCACTCCAATTGGGAATTTAAAAGATATTAGCTTCAGAGCACTGGAAATCCTGACAGAAGTTGATTATATACTTGCAGAAGATACCCGTAAAACAGGTTTCCTTTTAAGGCATTATGAGATTCAGGCAAGTTTACGTTCCCACCATAAATTTAATGAACATAAAACGAGCGAAAAAATTATTGATGACCTGCTGGCCGGTAAGAAAATTGCCCTGGTTAGTGATGCCGGAACACCCGGAATTTCAGACCCGGGGTTTTTACTGGTCAGAGAATGCCTGAAAGCCGAAATCGAGGTTGAAACCCTGCCCGGTCCAACCGCCTTTGTTCCTGCTTTAATTAATTCCGGATTGCCATCAGACCGGTTCGTTTTCGAAGGATTTCTTCCACAGAAAAAGGGCAGAAAAACAAGACTCGAAAGTTTTCTTGAAGAGGAGCGCACCATGATTTTTTATGAATCGCCCTACAGACTATTAAAAACACTCATTCAATTTCGTGACATTTTCGGACCAGAAAGAATTGTATCAGTTTCGAGGGAGATATCAAAAATTCATGAGGAAAACGTCAGAGGAAGTCTGGAGGAAGTGATCCTTCATTTTCAGGAAAAAAATATAAAAGGAGAAATCGTAATTGTACTTTCAGGAAGGTAGGTTTTGAATATACAAAGGTTTTTATTTTACCACAACCTGAAAAGAATACACCTTTCTATAAGACTGATTTACTGCCAATAAATTGGATTTTCCTTCTTATAACTGATCGTAATTGAAGCCTTAAATCACTAGCTCAATATTCATAAATAAATACCCATTTGTCTTTTAATGTTCGTTTTCGCACACGCATTGTTACGGAACCGTTCAGAATTAACCTTTATTATAAAATGGTCAATACTGCTGTATATATCTGTTTTTCAGGTTTTTATATTCTTTGGCATAAGTAGTGCATTACTAAAATTGCCAACAAAATAAAAAGCCATGAAAACAACAGTGAATCAAAGCAAGCCCAGTTTTAGAATTGCACTACTTATTGCTGCCATTCTATTTTGCCCCGGAATTTTTGCTCAGAAATCATTTAATAATTTAGGGGCGCGCACCGTATCTGATAATTTTATTAGAAGTTCTAATGAAATAATGTCAGAATTAACCTCTACATTTAAAACAGATGTATTTATTGAAGAACAGATGAGTTTGGAAGATTGGATGATTGATTTAAAGAAGTTTGCGGATAAGTATGATTACAATTCCATTTCAGAAAGTAAAGAAGAGAGTGAATATAAGGAGCCAAAGCTTGAATTGGATGATTGGATGAATGAATCGGATTGGAATTATCTGAAAAACGATAATTTTAAAGAAGATGTATTGAAGCTTGAAAAATGGATGTGCTGTCCTCGGAATTGGATTCTTTGAAATTTTCTCCTAAAAACCTGATAAAAACACAATTTAATAATTGTATTTACTTACCTCCAAAAATTAAAAAAGTATTTCATTTCACATTTTGTTGCTTCATGTGCAAAAAGGATCCTAACCGATCCTTTTTTATTTTTTATACCCCTAAAACTATTAAGCCGGCAATATTTTTTGTTTAGTACCATAATTTGAATATTTTCAGCCATGAAAAAATACAAGCATATTTTCTTTGATCTGGACAGAACTCTATGGGATTTTGATATGAATTCCTTTGATGCATTATCTGATATTTTTATAAGCCATAAACTTGATGCGCATTTTAAAAATAATGAAGAATTCATACAACTTTACCATAAACATAACGATCGACTCTGGGCCAGATACAGGGAGGGGAACATTAAAAAGGAAATTCTGAGATTTAAACGTTTTGACCTTACCCTGAGAGAGAAAGGAATTCGCGATAAGGATTTGGCAAAAAAAATTGGAGCAGATTATCTTGATTTAAGTGTCATAAAAAACAGGGTTTTTCCTAACACTTACGAAATTCTGGACTACCTTAAACCCAAATACCCTTTATATATTTTGACCAATGGTTTTAGAGAGACCCAGTTCAGAAAAATGAATAATTGCAAATTAGATCCTTATTTTAATCATGTTTTTACTTCTGAAACCATTGGTTACAATAAGCCTCATATAAAGATTTTCCAATGGGCGGTGAGCTATATCAATGCAAAAAAAGAAGACTGCATAATGATTGGCGACGATCAGGCTGTTGATATTATTGGAGCTCAAAAATTTGGTATGGATGGAATATTTTTCAATCCAAATAATGAAGAAGTCATCTCCTCTCCTAAATATGTGATAAAAGATTTGATTGAAATAAAAGAAATTCTATAAATCCAATGAGTTAAAACGGATTCTCCTCAAAACCGGTATTCGACAATAAATCAGTGTTTTCAACACCCTCTTCAACATTCATTTTTGATCCAATGGTAAGAGAATTGGAATCATCATCAAAAATAGGTTCTACTTCCTCGATATCGGTAAACTTGGCGAACTCTTCTTTAAACTTAAGACTTATATCATCAATGGCTCCATTTCTATGCTTGGCAACAATGATTTCGGCAATTCCTCTCAAGGAATTTCCATCATCATCCTCCAGGATTCCGTATTTTTCAGGACGGTGAATGAAAAGGACGAGGTCAGCATCCTGCTCAATGGCACCCGATTCTCTAAGGTCGGAAAGTTGTGGCCGTTTGGAACCCGATCTCATTTCAACCGATCGGTTTAACTGAGAAAGAGCTATAACCGGCACGTCCAATTCTTTTGCAATGCCTTTCAAAGATCTGGAAATAGAAGAAACTTCCTGCTCACGACTGGCTTTTAGTTCGGGTGGACCAGACATAAGCTGTAAATAGTCGATTATAATAATCTTTACATCATGGAGATTTTTCAACCTTCGGCATTTCGCCCTTAATTCAAAAATGGAAATAGCCGGAGTATCATCAATAAAAATTGGTGCTTCCACCAGACTCTTAATTTTATAATCGAGTTGTTCCCATTCCCATCGTTCAAGCCTGCCATTACGTATTCGATCTGAGGGCAATAAAGTTTCAGCAACAATTAGTCTGTTAACCAATTGTATTGAAGCCATTTCAAGCGAAAAAATAGCTACAGCCTGATTATGCTCAACTGCCATATTTCTGGCCATCGACAACACAAAAGCTGTTTTACCCATCGAAGGTCTGGCTGCAATAATAACCAGATCGGAAGGTTGCCAACCTGAAGTTAGCCTGTCTAATTTCGTAAATCCGGAAGGTACCCCGCTCAAAGCATCTTCTCTCTTTGAAGCTTCTTCTATCCTGCTAATGGCTTCTTTAATCAGGGTATTAATTTGAGCCATCTCCTTCTTAATATTTCCCTCGGCAATTTCAAAAAGCTGCTGTTCGGAATAATCCAATAATTCGTCAACATCTCTGCTATCGTCGTAGGCTCTGCTTTGGATTTCTGAGCTAACCCTTATTAATTCACGCTGTATAAACTTTTGAGCAACGATCCTGGCATGAAACTCCAGATGCGCTGCAGAAGCAACTCTGCTGGTTAATTGAGTAACATAGGCTGCTCCCCCGACCTGTTCAAGCTCACCCTCTTTTCTTAATTGTTCTGTAACAGTGAGAATATCTATCGGCTTTTCAGCCATAGAAATTTTAATGATGGTCTTGTAAATCTTTTGATGGGCTTCTTTATAAAAACTTTCAGGCTTAAGTATATCCAACACAGCAATTACGGCATCCCTTTCAACCATGATAGCTCCCAAAACAGCCTCCTCCAATTCAAGAGCCTGTGGTGGGATGCGTCCATAATCTGCATTTATCTTTTCAATATTTTGTGTTTGATATGCTTTTTTTTGAGCCATAATTAAACGATTTAAACGCCAAAGTTAGCTATTAAAAAAACGGTAAATGCTTATATGATAATATTTCTTTTTTAACAAGGAATGAAGAGGGTAATTAACAATTGTTTAAAACTTCAACTCCTTAATTTCGACTTGTATTTTCATAGATCAAACCCATATTCCTTGCTCTGATTCATGAAAGGTTTCAACATTAATGTTATTTTTGCGGCTAAACAATTCATTTTAAGATGATAACTTTTCCAAATGCAAAAATTAATCTTGGATTAAGCATTACCGAAAAACGGGAAGATGGATTTCATAATATCAGAACCCTGATGCTTCCAACAAGTTTACTCGATGCACTAGAATTTGTGGAAGCTAAAAAGGATTCCTTCTCTTTAAGCGGAATAAATATTCCCGGAGATCCAGGCGAAAATCTGGTAATGAAAGCCTTGAATCTGGTCAGAAAAAAATATGAAATTCCTCAGCTAAAAGTTCATCTTCACAAAAATATAGCGGCCGGATCGGGATTGGGAGGGGGTTCTTCAGATGCTTCATTTATGATTAAGATGCTTAATGATTATTTTAAGCTGGGAATGGATGTTTCTGAAATGCAGAAAATTGCTGCAACCTTAGGAAGCGATTGCAGCTTCTTTATAAAAAACACGCCACAAATTGCCACCGGCAGGGGTGAAATTCTTGAGGAAATTGAATTTCGCTTACCTTCCGGCTACCTATATATTTTCCGTCCCGATTTTAGCATTTCAACCCAAAATGCTTATTCAGGTATTGCAATAAATCAAAATCCTCCTTCAATTGAAAGGTTAATCCGGAATGATATATCTGATTGGAAGCATTCCATTTTCAATGAATTTGAAAGGAAAATCTTTGAGCAATTTCCCGCCATGAAGTCCATTAAGTCTGCCATATACCAATCAGGTGCCATTTATGCCTCTATGTCGGGAAGTGGATCGGCCATATATGGAATTTATACCGAAAAACCAAAAATTAATCATGAATTAGAATCCATTTTAATTCACAAACAAGCTTTTTAAAGTAAAAACCCCGGTACTTATCAAATACCGGGGTTATTATCCATTAAAAAGTATTTTATTCAATATCGGCTAAAACAAATCCTTTCGGAATTACCTGTCCTTTTTCCACCTGCACAGACTTCAGGGTTCCGTCCATTGGCATACAAACAACATTTCTCATTTTCATTGCCTCCAGGATAAGGATTGGATCACCCGATTTTAATAATTGTCCATTATTTACAAATATATCCACTATAGTGCCCGGAATAACAGAATGGATAATTTTCGGATCAATTTTTTTCCAGTTTTTCCTATTTTTGAATTTCTCATTTAGAGTGGTTCTGTATGAAGTCTCTTCAATAAAGAAATCTGTATATTTATCTATTGTCATGTTTTGTTATTTTTAGTTATTCTCACCAAATTTCAATAATCGCATTCATTAAAATGGAGGAATCCCATGTTTTTTTCTTGGCATGGAGATATCTTTTCTTGAAGATACTTCGATGGCGTGCTGAATTACCTTCCTTGTTTCTTCAGGTTCAATAACCGAATCAATAAAACCTTTTGAGGCAGCCACATACGGATTCGCGAACTTTTCTTTATATTCTTCCACTTTTTGCAGTCTCATTGCCTCAGGATCTTCAGCGGCAGCGATTTCTCTTTTGAAAATAATGTTAGCGGCACCCTCAGGACCCATAACAGCGATTTCGGCTGAAGGCCATGCAAAAACAAAGTCGGCCCGGAGGTGACGGGAATTCATGGCAATATAACCTCCACCATAAGCTTTTCTGAGAATTACAGTTACTTTTGGAACGGTTGCTTCAGAATATGCATAAAGAAGTTTTGCTCCATGTCTGATTACCCCGGCATGCTCCTGATCAACTCCAGGCAAATATCCCGGCAGGTCAACCAAAGTTATTATAGGAATATTGAAAGCATCGCAGAAACGAATAAAACGAGCAGATTTATCAGAGGAGTCTACATCCAGAACTCCGGCAAGTACTATAGGCTGATTGCAAACAAAACCCACTGTTTCACCGGCTAGTTTTCCAAATCCGATTACAATATTTTGAGCCCACAACTCCTGAACTTCAAAGAAATCTGAGTTGTCAACCAGAGAACGAACCACATCTCTCACATCATAAGGCTCGCGTGGATCTTCAGGAATAATTTCAGTAATATCAAATTTAGGATCAGGTAAACCAGTTGGCTGGGTATTTGATTTCTCACTATTACTCCATGGAAGAAAATACAACAGTTTTTTAATCTGTTCAAAACATTCTATTTCACTTTCAGCAAAGAAATGAGCATTTCCTGTTATCTCACAATGCACTCTGGCACCACCCAGATCTTCCATAGAAATTTCTTCACCCAAAACGGTTTTAATTACCTCCGGACCCGTGATAAACATTTTAGAAATCTGATCGACCACAAAAACGAAATCGGTTAAGGCGGGTGAATAAACGGCGCCACCGGCACAAGGTCCCAAAATAACAGATATCTGAGGTATTACACCAGAGGCCAAAGTGTTACGGAAGAAAATCTCGCCATAACCGGCAAGAGAATTAACTCCTTCCTGAATCCTCGCTCCACCCGAGTCGTTAATTCCGATAAGTGGCATCCTCATTTTCAAAGAATGATCCATTATTTTTGTTATTTTCCGGGCATGAGCCGATCCCAGTGATCCTCCCGCAACAGTAAAATCCTGAGCAAAAATACAGATTGGTCTTCCATTAACCGTTCCGGTTCCAATAATAACCCCATCACCATGCAGGGTTTTCTTATCCATATCAAAATCCCGGGCATCATGCTCTACAAATAAATCATATTCATTAAATGAACCCTGATCAAGAATAGCAAGAACCCTGTCACGCGCAGTCATTTTACCCATTGCAACCTGTTTCTGGATAGCCTTTTCCCCACCCCCGGTCAGAACCACTTCCCTTCGTTTTTTAAATTCAAGAACCTTTTTATTGGCAGCCATAATTATTAATATTAGTTTAAATTATCGTTTTATCTGAGTGTTTTTTTCGAATATCAGAATTGCAACATTAGTAAAACCTTATTAATTATAAAAGAATAAAAATCATTTATATTCTAATAACAGATGTCATCATATTGATAATAAGATTTTTAACAAAACAAAAAAATCTAAAAATAATTAAGATAAAAACTATTTGACTATTTGAGTGTATTGGTCGAATAAAAATTACTTGGGAGCCATTCTGTAAATAATAACTGCCACTATCATAAAGATAAAATTTGGAATCCAAACTGCGACAAGTGGTGGAAGGCTGCCACTTATTGAGAACTGGGAAGAGAACTGCATAAATAAAATATATCCAAAAGCAATTACAAGTCCGGCACCAAGTTGAGCTCCAATGCCACCTCTGACCTTTCGCGATGACACGGCCACCCCAATTATAGTAAGGATAAAAGTTGAAAAAGGATTTGCTGTTCTTCTGTACTTCTCAATGAGATAAGATGTTACGTTTGTTTCTCCTTGCATTTTAGCAACCGATATAAACTCATTTAACTCACCCAAGCTCATAGCTTCCACCACATTCACCCTTTTCATAAAATCTTCCGGGTACATATTAATGGTGGTATCAATTAAATTATCAGCTGTGATTGTTTCTTTTAACCCATCAATATCTCTTATATAATACCTTCTGATGGTCCATTTGTTTTTGGTAGAATCCCAAAAGATCTGATCGGCCATCAACTTAGAAACAAGTTTCCCATTATCAAATTTTTCCATTGAGAAATTGTAACCTGTCTGACTTACGTTACTGTAGCTCTCCATGTAAATATATTTTCCCGGCTCAATTTGCCGGTGTATATTCTTTCTATCAAAACTAACAGGTCTCGAATGTATATACTTCTCCTCAAAATCGAGCTTTATTCGCGTAGCTTTAGGTAGCACAAGATTACTAAGCATGAAGGAAAATGCAGCTATAACAAATGCCGATAACATATAGGGTCTTAGCAGTCTCGTGAGATTTATACCACTACTCAGAATAGCAATTATTTCTGAATCGTAGGCCATTTTAGAAGTGAAATATATTACAGAAATGAAAGTGAAGAGAGAGCTGAATAAAACCGCAAAATAAGGGATGAAATTCATGTAATAATCGAAAATAACATCATTAAAAGATGCATTATTTTCAATAAAATCATCAATCTTCTCCGAAAAATCGAAGACTACTGCTATGGAGAGTATTATAAGGATTGAAAAGAAAAAGGTTCCCAGAAATTTACGGATAATGTAAATATCCAGCACCTTTAATCCCAGAAGCTCTATAGCCTTTCTGACAATTTTTTTACCATTTGGTTTTTCCATGTACTGAATTCTCCTGTTACGATTTTCTCTCTGGCAGTTTTTACCAGCCATAAATAAAAGGCCAGATTATGAATTGTAGCAATCTGGGCTCCAAGCATTTCGTTCGATATTATCAAATGACGCAAATAAGCTTTAGAATATTGTATATCGACGAAGGAATTAACATTCGGGTCGAGTGATGAAAAATCTTCCTTCCATTTAACATTTTTGATATTGATAATGCCTTCAGAAGTAAATAGCATGCCATTACGACCATTTCTCGTGGGCATTACACAATCGAACATATCTACACCCAATGCTATTGACTCGAGAATATTTACCGGTGTACCCACTCCCATCAGATATCTGGGTTTACTTTCAGGAAGTATGTCTGTAACAATATCTGTCATGGCATACATTTCCTCAGCAGGTTCACCAACAGAAAGCCCTCCAATGGCATTGCCATCCATTCCCTTTCCAGCAATAAATTCAGCCGATTCTTTCCTTAAATCTTTATAAACGCTACCCTGAACAATTGGGAAATATGCCTGATTATGTCCGTATAGCGGTTCTGTTTCATAAAACTTTTTTATCCCACGATCCAACCACCTGTGAGTAAGATCGAGAGATTTTCTGGCATAATTATAATCGCAGGGGTATGGAGTGCATTCATCGAGTGCCATTATAATATCTGCGCCAATTATTCGTTGGGTTTCAACATTATTCTCAGGAGAAAAAATGTGCTTTGAACCATCAATGTGAGATTGAAAGACGGCTCCTTCTTCTTTAATCTTCCTGATTTCTGACAAAGAAAAAACCTGATATCCTCCACTATCTGTCAATATCGCACCATCCCAATTGATAAATTTATGCAATCCTCCGGCTTTTCTAAGAACATCATTTCCGGGTCTTAAATACAGATGATAGGTATTTCCCAGAATAACCGGAGCCTGAATTTCCTCCTTCAATTCCCTTTGATGAACACCTTTAACGCTACCTCCCGTTCCCACCGGCATAAAAATCGGAGTTTGAATATCTCCGTGATCGGTTCGCAGCAGGCCTGCTCTTGCTTTGGACTTTCCGTCCTTATTGCTTATAGTAAATTCCATTTTTTAATCGATGTGCAAAGATAATATATTGTAATTGTTTTCCATCAACTAAATTAATCATACAATTTTTCGATTTTAAAAATAGAATAATAGGATTTTGCTTAGCTTTGTGACGACATTTTTTCTATTGTTACATTAATTAAAAAGATTTGCTTTGACTCAACTTTTTTCCGATATAAGCCTTATAAATCGTATATTAATTTTAATATTTCTTATTTCATTCCTAACTCAACTTTCCTATTACCTCTTGTTATTTCCCAAAGCAAAACAGAAAAGTATCCCCTTATCCCCGGGAAGAAAAAAATACCCGGCTGTTTCAGTAATTATTTGTGCCAGAAATGAAATTGAAAATCTCAGAACCAAGCTCCCACTTATTCTTGAGCAGGATTATCCTGAATTTGAATTAATTGTTGTTAACGATGGATCTGAAGATGGAACCCAGGAATTTTTAGAAGATCTGAAATTAAAATATCCTCACTTACGAGTTTCAAGCATTCAAAAAGACTCGAAATTTTTAAGGGGGAAAAAATTAGCTTTAACCATTGGACTTAAAGCTGCACACCATGATATTGTATTGCTCACTGATGCTGATTGCGAACCTGCCGGTAAAAACTGGATGAAATTAATGATCAGAAATTATTCTGATAAAAATTCAGTTATTCTTGGAATTGGTCTATACAAAAAAACAAAAGGACTTTTAAACTCGATCATCCGCTTTGAATCAGCGTTTATTGCCATGCAATACATTGCGTTAACCAGGATTGGAAAGCCTTACATGGGGGTAGGCAGAAACCTTTCTTACAGAAAAGAGCTTTTTTTCAAAAACAAAGGTTTTGCCAGTCATTTGAAACTGGAGTCGGGCGACGATGATCTGTTTATAAGCGAAGTCGGGACCTCAGAAAATTGTGTGGTTGAAACAAATCCGGCCAGTTTTACATATTCCGAGCCCGGGAAAAGTTGGGGACAATGGATTAATCAAAAGAAAAGACATCTGACAACCTCAGGAATGTACAAAAAATCGACTCTCAGAATACTTGGTTTTGAGTACTTAAGCAGAATGATGTTAAGTATTTCCTTTATTTGGCTTTTGATCGTATTGCAGGAAAGAGTTTTGGTTTTAATGGTTTTATCAGCCTATTTGCTTCTGGTTGTCATAAAAGCTATTAATTTTTACCTCGTATTCAAGACATTAAACGAAAAGTTTCTATTTTTGCTATCTGTAATTTTTGAACCCCTTATACCATGGATATATAGTCTGATGCATATATCCAATATTATTGATCGAAAAAGGAAATAGATGGAATTAAATCCCAATTTATCTGAAAAGGCTTTAATTGACTTAAAATTAGTTGAGGCAGCTTGTTTGGGCGATCAAAAAGCATACGCAGAGCTATTGGGACGTTACCGAGACGCTATATATTTTATGCTTTTAAAAATGGTTAATAATCCCGCCGATGCTGAAGATTTAACCATAGAAGCATTCGGAAAAGCTTTCAAAAAAATTGAACAGTATACTCCAAATTATGCATTCAGCACCTGGCTTTTTAAAATCGCAACCAACAATTGCATAGATTTTATCAGAAAAAAAAGAGGCAATACCATAAGCCTGGATCAAAAGTCCGATTATGAGAACAGCTCAACACCATCTTCTACCATTCAATCAGACAGTCTGGATCCTGAAGCAAGTTTAATTGTAAAGCAAAAGGTAAAACTAATGAGGGATGTGGTGTCGAAATTAAAACCAAGATATAAAACATTGGTTGAGTTAAGATATTTTGAAGAATACTCATACGAAGAAATCTCTGAGGAGTTAAATCTGCCCATCGGGACGGTCAAAGCTCAATTATTCAGGGCCCGGGAGCTTCTCTTCAATATCATGAAACACAGTTCTGAAACCATCTGATTAAAATGGAACTTATCAGAAAATATTTTCCTGATTTAAGTGAGGAACAATATGAAAAACTGGGACTGTTAGGTGATTTATATTCTTATTGGAATGAAAAAATAAACCTTATTTCCCGAAAAGACATTCCCCATCTTTACGAAAAACATATTCTTCATTCATTGAGCATTTATAAGTATTATCCCTTTCCTGCTGAGGCTAAAATTTTAGATGTAGGTACAGGAGGAGGATTCCCGGGCATACCCCTTGCCATCTGCAATCCTGATGCTACTTTCACTTTAACTGATTCCATTGGGAAAAAAATAAAAGTCGTTAAAGATGTAATTGAAAAACTTCAATTAAAGAATTGTGCGGCTGTGAATTCCAGAGCCGAAAATCTTCCCGCTAAGTTTCATTTTATTGTCAGTCGGGCTGTGACAAATTTCCCCGATTTTCATGCCTTGATTCACCATAAAATAATTAAAAATGATATTAGCACAGAAAAAGAAAACGGAATTATATATTTGAAGGGTGGCGATTTTAATGAGGAAATAAAATATTTTAGAAAAAGAATGAAAATAGTGAAGCTCTCCGATTATTTTAAGGAGGAGTTTTTTGAAACGAAAAATATATTATATCTGCCAAAATAATTCAACCAACACTGATATATAGAATGTTAACTCATTTAAACTGAATAATAAAACGGCATTTTAAATTTCCCAAAAGCAATAATTTCCTCTCAATCTGAAGTTTTTTAGTCGAAATTGAAATTTCTCCTCATTACTATTGTTAAATAAAAATAATTCTCTATTTTTGCAGTCCTGTTTTCAGAAAGAATTATTGAATAAAATATAAAGTAATGAAAAGAACATTTCAGCCTTCGAATAGAAAGAGAAAAAATAAGCATGGATTCAGATTAAGAATGTCAACTGCTAATGGACAAAGTATTCTTACTGCAAGAAGAGCTAAGGGTAGGAAAAAACTTACTGTTTCTGACGAAATAAAACATAAAGCATAATTATTTATCATAAATAATTCATTAAGGGTGTCTTCTTCGGGCACCCTTTTTTTATTCTCCAAACCCTATTAATTTGGCGGCACAATCACCTTCCTTTTTACTTTAATTGCTGGGTAATTATATCTATTTTTGAGCTTTATTTAATAGAAAGCTGGATTGGTGTAGCAGGAAACAGAAGAGTTGAAACAGATTTCTCCTTCGAACTTTTAAAAATTTTAAAACTCTGAACCTCTGATAAACAGACTTATTTCAAATATTATTTCAGCAAAGCGGATTAACAAAATCTGTTGAATCAGATAAAAAGAATAGTGATACTGGGTTTCAACTGTGATGAGTAATGCCGGAAAGAAACAATTAATTAAAAAACGGGTTTAATACAGAAGAATTAATTTTTTGAATGATGAATAAAGGTTTAATGAATACATTAGAAGAAAATCACAAAAAAATTGCCGATAAAATTCTGAATAATGAAAGAATAAACGAGGATGAGGCTCTGTTGCTTTATAAGGAATTTGACTTAGCGGTTCTGGGGATGCTGGCAAACCACATCAGGGAGAAATTCAATCAGAATTATACGTATTTCAATCGAAATATTCATATTGAACCTACCAATATATGCATACATAATTGTTTGTTTTGCTCCTATTCCAGAAAGATAAATCAGGAAGGTGCCTGGGAGTATTCTCTGGAAGAAATACGGAATACGGCAAAATCGTATAAGGCAAGCGGAATAACTGAAGTGCATATTGTTGGAGGAGTGCACCCAAACAGAACGGCTAACTATTACGCTGAACTTATTCAAACTGTGAAAAATGAATTGCCGGATGTTCACATTAAAGCCTTTACTGCGGCAGAAATTGAGCATATGGCTAAAAAAGAGGGCGTAGATGTAAGAACTGCTTTAATGAAACTTAAGGCTGCCGGTTTGGATTCGATCCCGGGTGGTGGCGCTGAAATTTTTGACGAAGAATTAAGAAAGAAAATTTGTCCGGATAAAACAGACACTGAGAAATGGCTTAACGTTCACCGGCAAGCCCATAAACTTGGAATTCCCAGCAATTGCACTATTCTTTACGGACACATAGAAAGTTATGAGCACAGGGTCGATCATTTATCAAGGCTCAGGAAGCTTCAGGATGAAACCAATGGATTCAACGCCTTTATTCCGCTAAAATACCGCAGTGGTAATAATGAAATGTCTTATGCCGGAGAAGTTTCCACAACCGAAGACCTGAGGAATTATGCGGTATCCCGGATTTTTCTTGATAATATTCCGCATATTAAGGCCTATTGGCCTATGATTGGCAAAGACATTTCGGTGATATCTCTTTCCTATGGTGTTGATGATCTTGACGGAACCATTCAGGATACCACAAAAATTTACACTATGGCAGGCTCTGAAGAACAAAATCCGGAAATGACAATCGACGAAATTTCTTCACTCATAAAAGATGCCGGCAGGATAGCTGTTGAGCGAAATAGCATATACGAAGCCCTTAATATTTTTAACTGATTTGACATACCTTTTGCGGGTTTTTCCCGTTTGTAAATTGCATTTGTATTATATTTGTCCTATTCTTTAAAAAAAAATATGGAGTTCCTTAAGTTTCTAATTAGTAAAAGATTTCTGAAGAATCTGATCATCGCTGCCTCGTTAAGCATCGTACTACTTTCCGGTATTTTTTTATGGTTGCATATTTTTACGCGACACAATCAAACCATTTCTGTTCCCGATTTCAGTGGCTTAACTGAAGAGGAAGCGGGTATTATAGCTTCTTCAAAAAACCTCAGATTTGAAATTACTGATTCTGTCTTTTATAAAGATCTTCCAAAAGGATTAATTGCAAAACAAAATCCAAAACCAGGCGAAAAAGTTAAGCAGAACAGAAGAATTTATCTGACAAAAAATGCAGTTAATCCTGAAAAAGTTGCCATGCCCACGGTAACCGGAGTTTCATTAAGACAGGCTCGTACTATCCTAGAATCGAATGGACTTGTGGTAGGAAAATTATCATACAAACCCGATATAGCCATGAATGTTGTGCTGGAACAGAAGCATAACGACAGTCTGATTCTGGCTGGTGCTATTCTCCCAAAAGGATCAGAAATTAACCTGACCCTCGGCAAAGGATTAAGCAATGAGACTACGGCGGTTCCAAATTTGATAGGCTTCTCAAGATTCCTGGCAAAAGAATACCTGAACGACAGGTACCTGAATATCGGAGGTGAAATCTATGATTCATCTGTAAAAAATGAAGAAGATTCAATCGCCTCCTTTATCTGGCAGCAAAGACCTGAATTTAATGAAGAATTCAGACTGCAATTGGGTTCACAAGTAGATATTTTTCTCACTATCGATTCCACCAAACTTCCCTTTATCGACACATTAGTAATTGAAGGCGGCGACGATTATGAAAATCTTTTCAATGAATAAACTATTTATTACCATATTGTTTATTTTACCCTTAACTGAAGCATTGTCTCAGGAAATTATTCTTCCGGTATCGGGAAATCAGGATGCAAAAAATTACTATCTGATTGAATCGTCTGGTTCAAAAAAGAGCAGCATTACTGATACTTTAGACTTGCCTTTTATCGATGATTTTTCAGATTCGGAAGTTGAACCAAACCCTCTTAAATGGATTGATAATTATGCATATATAAATAATCGATACAGTAAAAATCCCGTTACAGCCGGAATGGCAACTTTAGATTCTTACAACTTCGATGGATCACCATATCCTCAGGCAAGTTCGAAATCCTATATTGCAGATTATCTCACCTCCCTGCCCATTAACCTTCTCTATAGTGGGAGTGATAGTGTTTATTTAAGTTTTTTTTATCTGGCCAAAGGTTTGGGGGATCAACCTGAAGCCGGCGACTCTCTGTGTCTTGAGTTTTATATGGTAGATTCCTCCGAATGGGTAAGGGTATGGTCTGCAGAAGGAAAAGCAATGAGCGATTTTAAGAGAATTATGATAGCTGTTGATGACGACCGATTTCTAAAAAAGGGATTTCAATTTCGCTTTTTGAATTATGCCAGTTTACCCGTAAATCTTGATTATGACGATATGTTTGGGAATCTGGATCATTGGCATCTTGATTATATTAAACTCGACAGGAACCGGAATTTGGGAGATACTGTTTTACGCGATGTTAGCTATGTAAAAAGGATTTCTTCCATGTTAAATGATTATGAATCAATTCCCTGGTCTCACCTTCAATCTGCATATATCGAGCAAAGAAGTTTATTTATAAATACTGAGATTACCAATCTCGATTCTGCTGACAGAAACGTTAGTAAATACATTGAAATAAAGAATACAAATAATACCAATACGTATAAATCGGTTGCCACTGCCAGTGATATGCCTGCAGGAAGTCTTTCAGGTTTCAGTTTTGACTACTCCTATCTTTTCGAATTTAATGCTGGCGATGTTGCTTCCTATTCTTTGCGGACTATTCTTCAGACAGATGCCTTCGATTATAAAGTAAATGATACTCTGCGCCATATTCAGGTATTTGACAAATATTATGCCTACGACGACGGAAGTGCAGAAGGCGGTTATGGATTGAATGGACAAGGAACAAAAAACGCATCTGTTGCGGTTCACTTTGAAGCTTTTAAACCTGACTCACTCAGAGCAGTTGATTTTTATTTCAATCAGATAAAAGACAGTTTAAATTTAAACTATTACTTCTATCTGAAGCTATGGGACAATGATAATGGTAAACCTGGTAATTTAATCTATGAGCAATTAGGATTAAAACCAATTTATAGTACAGAATTAAATAAATATACCCGTTACGAACTGGATACTCCAGTATTTATAGATGGAGATTTTTTTGTGGGATGGGGCAAAACAGTTGACAAAATTTCCAACATAGGTTTTGACCTTAACCGGATAAACACCAGCAATAATTTCTATAATCTGGGGTCAGGATGGCAAAACTCACAAGCGCCTGGCACTATAATGATCAGACCGGTATTTTCTTTATTGCCGCTGCCAACAAGCGCACCTGAAAGCCTGCCTTCCTCAGAAAGTAATTTTTTGGTTTACCCAAACCCAGCTGATCAAATTTTAAATATTTCATTTCTTCAGGAGGATTATTCAAACTTTGAAATTGAAATTACAGATTTAATGGGAAGAATAGTTTTAAAGTCTAATCAAGATTTAAATCAAAGTCTTAATATTTCCGGAATTAAGGAAGGCGTTTACATATTATCCCTAAGGAGTTTAAAATCTGGGATTCGGATGAACCGGAAAATATTAATACGTCGCTAAAGCTTCATTTAAAATGGAAGATGATCAATTAGAAAGTCAGGAATTATTTGAACATTTTAGATTCGAGGCCGACGGCGGACAGTCTATCCTTAGAATAGATAAATTCCTCGTAAACAGACTTGAAAGCACTTCGCGCAGCCGGATTCAGGCTGCCGCTCAGGCAGGAAATATTTTAGTTAATGGTGTGGCAGTAAAACCCAATTATAAAGTTAAGCCACGCGACAGCATTTCAATAGTATTGCCTTCAGCACCCAGAGAACTTAAACTTATACAGGAAGATATTCCTATTGAAATTGTGTATGAGGATGAAAGTTTACTCATAGTAAATAAAAAACCGGGAATGGTGGTACATCCGGGGCTGGGAAATTATAACGGAACCATGATTAATGCATTGATGTTCCACTTGAAAGACAATCCTCTTTTTCAAGCCGGAGAGGAAAGACCGGGCTTGGTGCACCGAATCGATAAAGATACTTCCGGTCTTTTAGTAGTCGCTAAAAATGAAATAGCATTGAATAAACTTGCCAGTCAGTTTTTTCATAAAACATCCAAAAGAACCTATCAGGCCCTTGTTTGGGGTAATATGGAAGAAGATGAAGGCACGATTGAAGGTAATATTGGACGAAATCCAAAAGACAGAAAACAAATGTGGGTATTTAAAGATGGCAGCGATGGAAAACATGCCGTAACCCACTATAGAGTCCTTGAACGTTTTGATTATGTTAATTTGGTAGAATGCAGACTGGAAACAGGCCGTACCCATCAGATAAGAGTTCATTTTCAATCAATTAAACACCCTATTTTCAACGATAGAGAATATGGTGGCGATCAAATTTTGAGAGGTACAGTGTTTACCAAATATAAACAGTTTGTTCAAAATTGCTTTCAGGTAATGCCCCGACAGGCACTTCATGCAAAAACACTCGGTTTTGTGCACCCCGTTACCGGAAAAGAAATTACTTTCGACTCTGAATTACCTGAGGATATGCAGGCCGTTCTCGAAAAATGGAGAAGATATACCGGGGGACGTGAAGACGAATTGTAATTATAATAAATCCTTATCTTTGCTTCAGAATTTTAATTCATGATTAAAAATATTGCCATTTTACAGGGAGGAAATTCCTCTGAATATGTCATTTCTGAAAAAAGTGCCAAAGAAATTTATATTTATCTCAGAAAACTTGGCTTTTCACCTTATCGCATACGGGTTAAAAAGGGAAAATGGACTTATCTTCCTGAAAATGGAGAAGCAAGTACCCTCAACCTGAATGATTTCAGCCTTGAACTTGAAGACGGTAAAAAAGTATTTTTCGACTTTGCATTTATTATTATTCATGGAACACCGGGAGAGGATGGGAAAATTCAATCTCTTCTTGAAATGCATAATATTCCCTATAACACCTCCGGAGTTTTGTCTTCAGCTTTAAGTTTTAATAAATATGCCTGCAAGGTTTTTCTTAAGAATAGTAATTTTCTCACTCCTGAAGCCTATTTATACCGTAAAGGGGAAGTGATTGATATTGATAAAATTATAAATAAAACAGGTCTTCCATGCTTTATCAAGCCCAATAACGGAGGCTCAAGCTTTGGTGTGTCAAAAGTAATTGCCAGAGAAGAAATCGAATCCGCTATTTTTGAAGCGCTTAAAGAAGACACAGAAGTAATTATTGAATCTTACGTTAAGGGGATTGAAATTAGTTGCGGACTATTAAAAACAAAATCTGAAAAATTTATTTTCCCTATAACTGAAATCGTATCAAAAAATGATTTCTTCGATTTTGAGGCAAAATATAAGAAAGGAATGTCGGATGAAATTACACCTGCCAGGATTCCGGAAGAAATAAACATTCAGGCACAGTCTATAGCCTCTGACATTTATGATCAATTAAATTGCAAAGGAATCGTTCGAATAGACTTTATTTTAAAAGGAAGTCAACTATTTTTCCTTGAATTGAATTCTGTTCCCGGAATGAGTAAAGAAAGTATTATCCCTAAGCAAATCAGGTCTTTAAACCTCAAAGTTGAAGATATTTTATTAAAGATTATAAATGAAGTGGAAAATTAGGCTCGCTCTATTTCGAGTATAATATCGTCTTTCATCACATTGTCGTTCTGCCTGAAATTTATTTTCCCAAGCTTTCCCGAAACATTTGAAACGATTTCGTTTTGCATTTTCATGGCTTCAAGAATAAAAAGAGCTTCCCCTTCTTTAATCTGACTTCCTTCCTCCACCATAATATCAAGAATTTTTCCCGGCATAGGAGCCGTAATTTTCTCCACTCGGGAAAGAACCTGTGTTTTGGAGAGAGTCTTCATTCTTTTATAAGAAATCGGCGTTTCTATAGAAAAATTATACCAAACGCCATTTATCATTACCGTATATTTATTCTGATTCTTTTCCAGAATTTCAAGTTGGTATTTCTTTTTCTTGTATATAAGGTAGGTAAAGTTTCCAGGTTCATTTACAATGGTTACGCTCAGGCTTTTCCCTTTTACTTTTACTTTTTCGCCCAAAGGATTTACTACCTCGTAATTTTTCCCTTTGGGTGTGCATGCGTAGAACTTATCCTTTTGTGTTTTTCCGTTATGTCTTACCATGTCTAAAAATCTTTTACAATGATTTAAGGCGTTTTTTCAAGACCCAGGGAGCAATATTTTTTCCCTTGTCAAAATCAACTTCTTTGGTTTCAACTTTTTCTACCTCATTAACAAAATCGTATGTAGCGAAAAATGCAGCAAGCATTTCGTCATCCTGACCCTCATGATAGTGTTTAGTCATTTCTTTAGTCAGGAAAGAAGTGTCGTATTTTCCTTTTCTGAAATTCTTATTCAACAATACCGCATTGCAAAAAGGAATGGTAGTTTTAAGTCCTTTGATCCATAACTTTTTCAGTGCATTTTGAGAATATAAAATGGCTTTTTCCCTGGTTTCACCATGAACGATTAATTTAGCCACCATAGAATCAAAATAAGGGGTAATTCGCGAGCCTTCCACCACACCCGTATCAATTCTGATATTTTTAGATCGTGGCAATGAAATTTTCTCTATTATGCCCAAACTAGGTGAAAAACCGGACTGAACATCTTCTGCATTAATCCTGAATTCAAAAGCCCAGCCATTTATTTTCACTTCCGATTGTTTGAGAGGCAGCTTCTCACCACGAGCTATTCTGATTTGCCACTCAATCAAATCGAGGCCTGTAATCATTTCTGTAACAGGATGTTCAACCTGAATTCTGGTATTCATCTCCATGAAATAGAATTTCATATCGTCATCGAGTAGAAACTCAACTGTACCTGCACTAAAATAATTTACTGACTTTGCAATATTAATAGCTGCCTCGCCCATTTTTTTTCTCAAATTCTCATCCAGAGCCGCCGAAGGAGACTCTTCAATGAGCTTTTGGTGTTTTCTCTGAACAGAGCACTCTCTTTCGCCCAAATGAATTATATTTCCATGCTGATCACCAAAAATCTGGAATTCAATATGCCTTGGATTTCTGACATACTTCTCAACAAATACATCGGGATCATTAAATGCTTTTTCTGCCTCAGAGCTGGCCATTTTAAACATTTTTGCAATACTCTTCTCTTCCTCAACAATTCTCATTCCTCTTCCTCCGCCACCAGACGCAGCTTTAAGAATCACCGGATAACCAATCTCATTTGCTATTTTTACAGCTTCTTCCGGAGAAGCCAGATTACCTTTACTTCCACCTAAAAGAGGTACTTTATGCTCTCTGGCAAGTTGTTTGGCGATGGTTTTATTACCCATCTTAAATATTGCTTCGGATGAAGGCCCGATATAAATAATTTTTTCCTCAGCACATCGTTTGGCAAAAACCGGACTCTCAGCAAGGAATCCGTATCCTGGATGAACTGCAGAAATATTATTGTCTTTTATTGCTTTAACAATTGCCTCTATATCTAAAAATTCGGCAATTTCTTCTGTACGTTCTGTAAAATCAATTATATGATCTCCCTGAGTGAGGTAATATGCATTTGGTTCCTTAGCTGTTTTTATTACCCAGGTGGCAATACCCATCATCCTGGCTGTATTAATAACTCTAACAGCTATTTCTCCACGATTAGCTATAAGTATGCTTTTTATTTCCATAATGATTGTTTACAATGGTATATTTCCATGCTTTCTTGAAGGTACATTGACATGTTTGTTTTCAAGGGCCTCAAAAGCAGAAATCAATTTTTTTCGTGTATTTGCAGGATCTATAACTTCATCAATATATCCCTTTTCGTCTGCAACATAAGGATTCGCAATCTCATTTCTATACTGAGCTGCCAACTCCTTCTTCAGTTTCAGTGGGTCGTCGGAGGCGGCTAGTTCTCTTTTATAAAGAATGGCTACTGCACCTTCAGGTCCCATAACTGCAATTTCGGCAGTTGGCCAGGCGAAATTAAAATCGCCACCTAAATTTTTAGAATTCATCACACAATATGCCCCACCGTATGATTTTCTCAGAATTACCGTAATTCTGGGAACCGTAGCGTCAGCATAAGCATAAAGCAATTTTGCCCCATGTCGGATAATTCCGTTATGCTCCTGATCCACTCCGGGAAGAAAACCGGGAACATCCTCAAGGGTTAGAATCGGAATATTGAAGGAATCACAGAATCGTATAAATCTGGCTCCCTTCATGGAAGAATTAATATCCAGAGTCCCTGCCAGAACTTTAGGCTGATTTGCCAGAATTCCGATTGTTTTTCCTTCCAGCCTCCCAAATCCTACAACAATGTTTTGAGCAAATAATTCTGAAATCTCAAAAAATGAACCTTTATCACAAATTAAATGTATTACTTCTTTTACATCATAGGGTTTATTTGCATCATCAGGCACTATATCTCTCAGTTTCATTCTGGTATTATCCTTTGCATCTTCAATACATTCTATATATGGAGGATTATCCAGATTATTTGATGGTAAATAGGAAAGCAGTTTCTTAACTCCAAAAAGTGTATTTTCTTCATCTTCATACATAAGATTTGCAATTCCCGATTTACGGGAATGTACCTCAGCACCGCCCAGCTCTTCGAGAGTAACATCCTCATTAAGAACTTCCTTCACCACATTTGGGCCGGTTACAAACATATAACTGGTTTTGTTCGTCATAAAAACAAAATCTGTTATAGAAGGCGAGTAAACAGCACCACCTGCTGCAGGTCCCATAATCACAGAAACCTGTGGAATTACTCCGGAGGCTTGAACATTTCTGTAAAATATAGATGAATACCCGGCAAGACTGGCAATTCCTTCCTGAATTCTCGCGCCTCCTGAATCAATTAGTCCAATTATTGGAGCGCCCATCTTTAAGGCCATATCCTGAATTTTAGCAATCTTTCTTGCATGAATCTGACCCAATGATCCACCCATAACATTGAAATCTTGTGCATATGCAAATGCAAGACGATTACTTATCTTGCCATGACCAATAATTACACCATCGCCGTAAGCCCTTTGCATTTTACCAAAACCTGTATCATCACCCAAAGGAGCAACAAAAGCGTCTATTTCTTCAAAAGATCCTTCATCAAATAAGATGTGTATTCGTTCTCTGGCTGAAAGCTTACCTCTTGCATGCTGCTTTTCAACAACTTCCTGACTATTCTGTTCCTCGAAAATTTTTTCACGATCGAGAAACTTTTTGAAATTTCTTCCTTCTATATCCATTGTATAAGGCTTATAATAAGGTCTTTTTTACAATTCAAATATTAAAAAAGCCTGATAAATATCATACTTTCTTTACCTTGCAAATGTAATAAATAAATTAATTTTTAGAATTTTATTTATACTTAATGTGAAACGGCAGGTGTATGCCATTGATATTCTGATTGTTATATGACCTCCATTTCTCGACCAGCTCAACAACGACAAATCTCCATAAGTCATTAATATTGAACCCGATTATCTCAATTTCAGTTTTCCTCTTCATGCTAGCAGAAGTTACCCCCGAATTGAAAAATTTGAAAAAATTAAACAGGAATCATAATAGGTGAGTCTGGAAATTATGGCGGAAAAACACACAAAAGCATAAAAAATCTGGTGTGCAAAAAAATGCACAGCGGACACCTGGTTGGTAATGCCTTCAAAAAGGCCCAACCAACAAACCCCACCTTTTAGTTGTTTTTCGGCGATAAGAATAAGAAGTTGTCACAAAAAATTTCTGTCGAATACCTCTTCACTCCCTCCTTATCCTCATAAGATAAAGTTTTAAGTTTACCTTCCACATAAAGTGCATCTCCCTTCTTCACATAATCTCTCAAAATTTCTGCTCTCTTATCCCAGGCAACAATCCGATGCCACTCCGTTTTTTGCAACTCTTTTCCATCCTTGTCCTTATAGGTCTCATTGGTAGCTAAGGAAATATTAGCGACGAGGCCATTGCCTTTGGTTTCATTTACCCGAGGATTATCTCCCACATATCCAACCAGTGTTACTTTGTTAATTCCTTGTTTCATAATCGTGTTTTTTTAAATTATTAATTGCTCTTCACCCCTTAATATAAAAATGAGGCAAAAAACAGCTAGCAAAATCGAAAAAAAACAAAATAATTTATGGCCTGAATGTTATATCCCTATAATTCAGAATGTTACACAGGATATTTTTGAAGTATTTTTTTTGCGTCTTTTGAATAAACAGACATCTGTAACTTTAAATCCATTAAATTTTGTTTCGCAAGATGAGGTTTTCCCGTTTTCAGATACACTAAAGAAAGGTACCACTGGGCATGTTCATGCAGGTAGCTAAAATCTTGTCCTAAAATGGATTCAAACGAGTTAATTGCAAGATTGTAATCCTCATTCTCAATAGAAACAAGTCCAATATAAAAATCACTAACTACTGATGGACTTTGCCCTCCTGAAAAAAAAGCGTCAAACTCCTGAAGTGAATGGATATAGTCTCCCTCCAAATATAGCTTAATCGCTTTCCTAGGATAAGCATCGTGTTCATCAGATAGTGACCGACTGGTAAAGTCGCTGTTAAAAGGTTTATAATATTTATCAAAAATTTCGTTTTCATCAAGTTCAAAGGGATGAAGAAAGAATAACGTTAAAAGAATACCCGCAGCGAAGGCTGCAACAGCTGCAAAACTGTATCTGGCATATACTGGACGGACTTTTCCGGCAGGTTTATCAGACCTCTTGTTTTCATACTCTTCATAAGTATTCGCAAGCTTTTCACGAAATCCAAGCTCGTCATCTCGTCTGGTGGCTTCATCTGTAAGTCTGTGAATGTCGAGCTCCTCCATCAGATCAGGATCAATTTTGAGTTGCTCTTTGAATTCTAAAAGCTCCTCCTTTGTCATTTTACCATCTAGGTATAGCAGAATTTTCTCTAAACGATTCATTCTTTAGTTCATTAAATTTGGGATTTTTCCTAATTTCCTTAACTAACAATGCCTTAACATAATTTCTTCTGTTTTTTGTATATTGATCGGAAGAATAATTCATAATACTGGTGATCTCTGAGATAGGAGTCTTATCATAGAATAATCTTAGTAAAAGTTGATACTGAGGATCCAAAGAAGTAAAATACTCGAAAATAAGCTTCTTCCTTTCCATTTTAAAATACTCCTCTACAATATCCTTATCCAGGTTTTCCTGTTCCCGGGAGGCAAAAATTAAATTTTCTTTATTTCTACGTCGCAGTTCTTTAAACCAAATAAACTTTGAAATCGTAAAGAGGTAGGATTCAAAGGATTCCTTTATTTCGAATTTTGGGTCTTTTGTCTTTATGTAAATAACGACAAGAGCATCCTGAAATACATCCTGAGCATCAAGCGAGTTGCCTTGAGCAATAAGAACGAACCTCTCCACTTTCGGGAAAAAGTTTTGGTAAATAAAATAAAGAACCTTATTGTTCTCTTCTTTTATACCTGTTAGTATTTCTCTGGAGCTATTCAATATGCCAAATGTATTGCCTAAAAGTAAGACAATAATTTTTTCTAACAAAAAGCTCCGAAGTTTAATCCACTGTATAAGCCTCGATGGGTGGACAAGAACAAATTAAATTCCTGTCACCATAGGCATCGTCAACCCTGCCAACAGCTGGCCAGAACTTATTTTCCCTTATCCAATCCAATGGGAAGGCAGCCTTTGATCGTGAATATTTATGATTCCATTCATCAATACTACACTCATTTACCGTATGAGGAGCATTTTTTAAAACATTATCAATAGTGTCAGCTTTTCCATCCTTAACTTCCATAATTTCATTAAGAATACTCCTTAAAGCTGAAACAAACTTATCCAGCTCTGCCTTACTTTCACTTTCTGTAGGTTCAATCATTAGTGTGCCATGAACAGGGAAAGATAATGTGGGTGCATGAAAGCCATAATCCATCAGTCGCTTGGCAATATCTGTTTCTGTAATACCGGCAAGTGATTTAAATTCACGGCAATCGAGTATCATTTCATGTCCAACTCTTCCGTTTTTACCTCTGTATAATATTTTAAAACCTGAGCTCAATTCCTTAGCCAGATAATTGGCATTCAGGATTGCCATTTTCGTTGACCTGCTTAATCCCTCTTCTCCCAACAATTTAATATAAGCATGAGAGATGGTAAGAATACTTGCACTTCCAAAAGGTGCCGAGGCCAGGGCGTTAATACCTGAATTGCCACCTATTTTCACCATAGGGTGACCGGGTAAAAATTGCGACAAATGCGCAGCCACAGCAATAGGCCCAACGCCAGGACCCCCGCCACCATGGGGGATTGCGAAGGTTTTATGCAAATTTAGGTGACAGACATCAGCACCGATTTTTCCCGGATTCGTTAATCCGACCTGTGCATTCATATTGGCTCCATCCATATATACCTGACCTCCGTTTTGATGGATAATGTCGATCATTTCAACAATTTTTTCTTCAAAAACTCCGTGAGTTGACGGGTAGGTTATCATGCAACCTGCCAGATTATCCTTATGGGTTTGTGCCAGCTCAGCAAGTGCCACAACACTAATGTTACCATTCTCGTCACAAGGAACCACAACTACCTGCAAACCAGCCATAACAGCACTGGCCGGATTTGTTCCATGAGCGGAAGCCGGAATTAAACAGATATTGCGTTTAGAATCACCTCTGCTTCTATGATAGGCCCTAATAACCATCAAACCTGCATATTCTCCGGCGGCTCCTGAATTGGGTTGAAATGAAACATCATCAAAGCCGGTAATTTCCTTTAAGTCTTTCTTCAGCTCATCCATTAATATTTGATATCCTTGCGCCTGATCTACAGGTACAAAGGGATGAATATCAGAAAATTCCGGCATTAAAAATGCCATTAGCTCCGAGGCAGCATTCAATTTCATAGTGCATGAGCCCAGAGATATCATTGAGTGGGTAAGTGAAATATCTTTTCGTTCCAGTTTTTTGATATAACGCATTAGATCGGTCTCAGACCTGCACTTATTAAACACTTCCTCGGTAAGAATATTGGATGTTCTTTTAAATTGAGGTGATAATTCACTTTTTACAGGAAAGTTCTCTGTAATTGGAGCCTTCTTTTTAGCGAGTTTGCCGAAGATTTCCAGTATTTTATTAATGTCTTCTATCTGAATGGTTTCATCAGCACTAATTCCAACATAACTTTCGTCAAAATAATGAAAATTCACTTCACCTTCAATGGCAAGAGTTTTGAGATCTTCCATTTTGAATTGTGATGGCAACTTAATTTTTAAGGTGTCGAAATAATTCTTATTCAGATTTTTAAATCCAAGTTTTTCCAGTTCGTCAGATAAATATACCGCTACACTATGTATATCCCCGGCGATTCGATCCATGCCCTCAGGTCCATGATAAACCGCATACATCCCAGCCATTGTTGCCAGTAAAGCCTGTGCTGTGCAGATATTTGAGGTTGCTTTTTCCCTTTTTATATGCTGCTCCCGGGTTTGAAGTGCCATACGGAAAGCCCGGTTATTATAGCGGTCAATCGTTATACCAATAATTCTTCCGGGAATATTCCTCTTATACTTTTCGCGCGTAGCAAAATAACCTGCATGAGGTCCGCCATAACCCAACGGAATACCAAATCTCTGGGTGGAGCCTACCACAATATCAGCCTCCCATTCTCCCGGAGGTGTTAAAATGGCTAAGCTCATCAAATCGGCTATTACAGCTATAAGAACCTCATTATCATGTGCTTTATTAACAAATGAACGATAATCAGGAATTTCACCATCCGCATTTGGATATTGGAGAATACTTCCAAAAAGATCTTCCATTTTATCCATCTCAGAATAATTCCCCACTACAATTTCAATTCCAAGAGGCTCAGCCCTGGCAATCAGCACCTCAATATTTTGAGGAAAGCTATTTTTGTCAACAAAAAACTTATTCTTTCCATCTTTAATGGCTTGTCTCGACCTCAGATTGAACATCATAATCATAGCCTCAGCAGCAGCGGTACTTTCATCGAGCAATGATGCATTTGCAATTTCCATTCCGGTAAGGCTTATCACCATAGTCTGAAAATTAAGTAAAGCTTCGAGTCTTCCCTGCGATATTTCAGCCTGATAAGGAGTGTAAGAAGTGTACCAGGAAGGATTCTCGAGAATATTCCTAACAATAACCGGCAATACTATAGTATTATAAAAGCCCATCCCAATAAACGATCTGAACAGCTTATTCTTCTGGCCAATTTCCCGAATTTTATTCAGATAAACATATTCTGACAAGGCAGGATTTAAATGTAGCTTTTTATTGAGAAGAATATTTTCCGGGATGGTTTCACGTACAAGTTCATCAAGGGATTTCACTCCTATTCTGTTACACATCTCTTCAATTTCTTGTCCTCTGGGGCCAATATGACGATCAGCAAAAAACTCTGTTGACATATATAATAAATTAGCAATTAATAGATTTTCAAATTACGCTGCAAAAGTAATATCCTGAAAAAGGATAAAAATAAAATACAGTATGTTTAACAACTTTATTGCAAAAAAGGATTGTGCATCTTTTCCTCCCCAATGGTAGATGAAGGCCCATGACCGGGATAAAACACAGCTTCCCCATTCAGTACGAGTAATTTTGATTTAATTCCTTCTATGAGAGTATTATAATTTCCACCGGGCAAATCTGTTCTTCCAATACTTCCTGCAAAAAGAACATCACCTGTGATTAGCATTGACTGTTCAGGAAAATGAAAAACAATGGAACCCGGAGAATGACCCGGTACCAGCAGCATCTCAATGCGATCCTCCCCTAAACAAAAACATTCTCCTTCGCGGAGATATTTGTCAGGATACGGAGGTTGCTCAATTTTAAGCCCAAATAAAGCGGCATGTGAGACGGCAGACCCCACTAAAAATTCATCTTCTTTTGCAAGATAAAAAGGAATATTATATTTCTCCTTAAAATATTTAATGCCAGCCAGATGATCCATGTGACCGTGAGTATTTGCCAGAGCAATCAATGTCAAATCATTCGATTCAATGCATTTCTCCAATTTTGAGATTTCATCGGCACTATTGCATGCCGCATCAATAATTATGCATTCTTTCTGCTCATTATAAATGAGGTAAGTATTTACAGAGAATGCATTAAAAACAAAAGTTTTTATATGTATCATATTAACCTATCTTTCCTTTTAGCAAGGGAACAAAAACAAAAGAACCATGTTCAGTCCGTGTAAATTTATCTTCAGATTCTTTTACCAGTTTTACCATAGTCTGAGATTTTCTGTCGCCTAAAGGCACAACCAGAATTCCACCTATTTTTAACTGATCCAACAAATCTGAAGGCACCTCTGTAGCCCCGGCTGTAATAAGAATCTTGTCGAAAGGAGCAAAAGAGGGCAATCCCTTATAACCATCTCCATAAAAAAACTCGGGTTTATATCCCAATGAATTTAATGTGGACTGAGCCTTCAAAAAGAGTTCACGGTGCCTCTCGATGGTGAAAACCTTCACTCCCATTTCCACTAAAACTGCGGCCTGGTAGCCTGAACCTGTACCCACTTCCAAGACCTTTTCCAATGGCTTAAGCTCAAGTAATTCTGTTTGAAAAGCCACCGTATAAGGCTGAGAGATGGTTTGGCCAGCCCCAATGGGAAATGCCTGGTCGGCATAAGAAAAATGCACGAAAGAAGAATCCATAAATAAATGCCGGGGAACGGAATTCAGGGCATTCAGCACCCTTTCAGATTGAATTCCTTTCTTTTTAACTGTTTCAACTAATTTTTTTCTTAGACCTTTATGCTGAAAATTATCATTCATCTTTCCTGTTTAAGTTTACAAATTTAGTCTTATCAACATAAAAAGTTGAAAAGTTGAAAAACAATTATCATCTATGTATTAACAATTCCTTTATGTTTGCATTATAAGCCAATAAAAATGATGCGAATTGCTATAAAAGGAAATATTTCTGAAGCGACTAAATTTGTCGAACTCATCAGAAACAAACCCGATTGCATGGTATCTGGTTTATTTAGCGAAATAACTGCAGGGCTAAGTGAAATTGACAAATTAATTGATCATCCATTCCCGCTTTATGATAATCTGTTTGAACTTCTTCAGGCTTCAGATGCAATTTTATTTTTAGATCATTGCATAACAGATGTACCAATGGTTAAGCAAGCTTTGAAAAACTCAAAACATGTTTTTATTCAACCTGAGGACCTTTTAAGCCCTCATATTTTAAATGAATATCAAAACCTTGCAGAAGAAGCCGGTGTTTTATTTTATGTTTTTCATAATGCAATAATGGGTGAACTGGAGAACAGTATCCGCAGTTTTAAGGATTATCCTGAGTATATTGATATTTCCAGAAATGTGTACGAGAAGGACGGGAAAATACCGAATCTGAGAAAGTTAATTTTAAAGGAAATACTATTCCTCACTACCATAAATCCACATGCTATTAAAAAGTTCAAAACCATAAGCGTTCCATATAATTCTGAAAAACCATATCTGGTGAATCTGAGGATAGATTTTGAGAATTATTCATCTGCCAATCTCACTATCAATAATTTTTCCGCTAAAGATTCGAGAAAAACAGAAGTGTATTTTCGTCATCAGATGATTTTTTTAAACACAGAAGAAGATAAATTCAAAGTGATACACCTCGAAAGTCAGGAAATTGAATCATATCCATTGCCTGATCTAATTTATAATGAATCGGATCCCAGCATGGATATAAAACATTTTCTTCATAAACTTACAACATACGCCTATCCTGTTAACAGTTTTGAATCGGGGATAACCGCCTACATAAGCAGCTGGGAAATCCTTGATAAAATTATACCCGCCTTATTAGAAAAATAAATCTCTCCTTTTTTTAGCTATTTATAATAAAAAGGTATTTTTACCGTTATACTTTACTGATCTACCTGAAAACTAGTATGAAATATAAGTTGCAAACGGCAAAATACCTATTTGCCGATTTAATTGCCGCAGCCTCCAGCTGGACACTTTTCTATATCTTTCGAAAAGAATATATTGAGCCACTTAAATTTGGTTATGATATTCCTCTTACCTTCAGCGACAGGTATTTCCTCGGATTAATCCTTATTCCCATCTCCTGGGTATTGCTTTATTACCTTACGGGTTATTACAGAGATATTTATCGAAAGTCAAGGCTAAATGACATTGTACAAACTTTTCTTCAATCTCTTTTTGGCGTAACCATACTGTTCTTCCTCCTGCTTTTGGATGATGAAATAAGTAGTTATAAAAACTACTATCAATTGTATTCAGTTTTATTCGGACTGCATTTTTTAATATGTTTAATTCTTCGTTTGATTATTACAAGCATTACCGCCCGAAAAATTCAAAATAAAAAAATTCGATTTAACACCTTAATGATCGGGAGCAATAAACAAGCCGTTGAAACCTATCTGGAACTGGAACAGCAAAAGCTCTCTTATGGGAATTACATTATTGGTTTTGTGAATGTTATAAAAAAAGACCACTACCAGCTGTCCGACTATATAAAACACTACGGAAGTTTGAATAAACTTAGTACTATAATTCAGGAAAATGATATTCAGGAAGTTATCATTGCACTGGAATCGTCGGAAAATACTGAGATAGGCAAAATTATGAATAAACTTGCCGGTTGTAAGGTAATCATTAAAGCCATCCCGAATATGTATGATATCCTTACCGGGAAGGTTAAAATGACTCAATTATTCGGGACTCCTCTCATTCAAATTTCCCACGATCTGATGCCTGTCTGGCAGTCGAACGTAAAACAAATTATTGATTATGTTTTTTCCCTCCTGGCTCTGGTAATTTCTTTACCTTTAATTATTATCCTTGCTATCGGGGTTAAATTATCCTCACCGGGTAAAATTTTCTATTCGCATGAAAGAATCGGAAGATATGGGAAATCGTTTAAAATACTGAAATTCCGTTCGATGCGTGATGACGCGGAAAAGAATGGACCGATGTTATCAAATAAGAATGACAGCCGACTTACTAAATTTGGGAGTTTTATGAGGAAATACCGCCTTGATGAAATTCCAAACTTCATAAATGTTCTTAAAGGAGATATGTCATTGGTTGGCCCAAGACCCGAACGTCAGTTCTATATTGATCAAATCATTAAAAAGGCTCCTCATTATGTTCATCTTCAAAAAGTTAAACCGGGAATAACTTCTTGGGGACAGGTAAAATACGGCTATGCTGAGAATGTTGATCAGATGATAAAAAGATTAAGATACGATATTCTTTATATTGAAAATATGTCTCTTTTTGTGGACATGAAAATAATCTTCTATACTATCCTTACAATAATAAACGGCAGGGGAGTTTAAAGGAAAAAATGTTCACTCACCGGAATATATTCCGAGCCATCATTTTTCAGTATACTTTCAAATAGTACCATACTCTTCACATTCTGTTGTAAAAACAGGGTTTCATTATTTTTGACAATAATATCCCTGAATTCAACCTTATTTATGATATTTTTCATTCTTCCCAAAGTTAAATGAGGGCTATAATTATCAGAGCAAAACTGATAATCCATTTCATTTAAAGCATTATCAACTTTATTCTTTAATTCTATGAGTGGATCGGATTGTTCCACTCCTGCCCATAAGACTTTCGGATGGCTAAAACTTCTGAAAACACCTAAGGCCTTTATTGAAACATTAAAACACTTTGTTTCACTTGCAACTTCCCCTAGTTGTCTGGAAATCAGTGAAATTTGATTCGAGTCGGTGTCCCCTAAAAATCGTATTGTTAAATGTAAATGCTCTGGCTTAACCCAGCGTATTTTTTCCTTATGAAGTTTTTGCCTGATTCCTTCTCTCAGGCTATTAAAGATAGAATCGGGATATATTTTAAGCCCAATAAATAATCTGTGGATATTTTGATTGTAAGACATATAAAATATTTAGCTGATTTTCTTTTTTTTTCTTAATTTGCTGATATTGAACCAAAATATAAAGAATCATGGCTAAAACAAAAAAAATTGCTGTTGTTTTATCAGGTTGCGGCGTTTATGATGGTGCTGAAATTCATGAAGCAACCCTCAGTTTATACGCCATTTCAAAACTTGGATGTGAATATGAAATTTTTGCCCCCGACATTAATCAACATCATGTTATCAATCACTTAACGGGTGAAGAAATGAACGAAACCCGCAATGTACTGATTGAGTCGGCCCGAATTGCAAGAGGCAAAATAAAAAGTTTAAGTGAATTTGATGCTGTTGAGTTCGACGGACTTTTATTCCCGGGAGGATTCGGGGCAGCTAAAAACTTATCAGACTGGGCCTTTAAGGGACCTGACGGAGATGTTATTCCGGAAGTAAAGAAAGCAATAAGCTCAGCACACGGGAAAAAAATTCCCATAGGAGCTCTTTGCATTTCTCCCGTTCTGATAGCAAAAGTTCTGAAAGGAGTAAATCTTACTATAGGATCGGATCAGTCTACTGCTGAAGGAATTAAGAAAGCCGGTGCCAAACATACATATACTTCACATGGGGAAGTAGTGGCAGACCCTGACTACAAAGTGGTTACAACCCCATGCTATATGCTCGATGCTACGATCGCGCAAATTGGTGAAGGCGCTGAGAATGTTGTCAAGACAATGATGGAAATGATGGGGTAGTAAAATAAGTAATATCCAAAAAAACAGGTATTTCCTTAATCCCTAAGTAAAAATTAGTCAATATTTTCCTTAGCACCCTGCTTGATCCATACAAGAATTTTCTCAAGATTTGGTTCCGTGATTCTTCCATCATGACTGGTTCCTGGCAAAAGCTTAGTGTATAACTCGCTTGATTCGGGTACTTCAATATTTACGTATTCCCCATCAATTAAACTATTATAGGCATTTCCTACAGATAAATTAGGTGCTATACCCCCTGAATGACATGATACACAAGCATCGGTAAAAATAGGTATTATTTCAGTGGTAAAATCAATCGGAATTGTTTCATCAATTTCAGGATATTCAATCACATGTTTTTCACAGGAAATAATACTTAAACTGAAAAAAATGGCTAAAACAAACATTAATCGCTTTGTCATAATAGTATAGTTTTTGAAAATATTTTGCTTTAATTAAATTCTAATTATCAGTTAAAACCTCTCTTTGCACTAAGATCTACATAGAAAGTTCCACCAATTTTTTATTTTTTCAAAGTACATAAAAAAAAATAAGATTGCGAACAGAAAATTATCGATATAGTTAGCAATATATAAGATATTTGCATTCTTTATTGTCGACTATTGTCGATTTATTTTATCGTGAACCAAATCTGGGGAATTAAACCGTATAATTCTCCTTTCAAAACAAGCCTTTAATTTTGAAAAAAATAGTGCTGTCCTTCCCATTCAACTTCATCATGATTAAAAATGGTGTTCAAAAAGCTAACCCACACTACCACACCCGATTGCTATCGCCAACCACTCCTGCCACACATTAGCCTACAAGAATTATAACATTTCAATATTATACTTTATCTTTACCCAAAACAAATACAAATATTTTAAGGCTCCAATTATGAAGAAATTTATTGTATCAGCACTTATAATAGCCGTTTTCATTGCCTTTTCATGCAAAAAGGACGAAGAATCTGAAAGATTTACTCTACTTACTTCTATCAGTTGGTTTTCCGATACCCTTCTCGCAAACGGTGTCGATGCAAGCGGTCCCGGTCAGATGCTTGAAAAATTCAAGGGAGAAGTTATATTCAATAAAGACGGTTCAGGTACATTTGGCGGCTATGTTGGCACCTGGCATTTTGCTTATGACGAAACCAAAGTAGTTTTGGCATCCGACTCTCTTATAATGCCACTCACCACTAATATTGAGGAGCTGACAAAAACATCGCTAAAAGTTACTACATCTTTTCCGAATTTTTCAGACCCGGAGAATCCGACAGATATACGTATGACTTTTAAACCAAAATGATGCGGTCCATTCTGACATTATTTTTAGTACTTATCTTTCTTAATGCCAGTGCTCAGGATAATTCAGTATTTATTTACGGAAGAGTCTTTGATGCGGAAAACAAAACGCCTCTGGTAGGCGCAAACATTATTTATGGCAGAAACCAGGGTTCCATTAGCGATACTAAGGGAAACTATAGTATAAACCTGAGTCCCTCCCTGTTAAACCTTACATTCCAGTATGTGGGTTATGTATCAGAAGTTAAACATCTGAATCTTAATTCGGGCGACACAATTCAATTAAACATCGGACTAATTCCGGCGGTAAATGAAATTGATCAGATCGTTATAAGCGCTAATAAAGTAGAACAGAAATTGTCTGACCTTACAGTTTCCATGACACTTATTAAAGCGTATTCCCCGGGAAATAATCATATTTCTGATCCTCAGGAGTTGATAGCTAAAACTCCCGGAATTGAAGTTCTTGACGGGCAGGCATCGATCAGGGGCGGCAGTGGATTCAGCTATGGAGCCGGCAGCAGGGTAATGGCGCTCATTGATGGTTTACCGGTTATTGCTGCTGATGCAGGCAATATAAAATGGCAGTTTTTACCTCTCGAAAATTTATCACAAATAGAAATCATTAAGGGAGCATCCTCTGTTTTATATGGATCTTCCGCTCTGAATGGGGTAATTAATTTCAGAACAGCTGAAGCAGGAATCGAACCCAGAACAAAATTCTTTGTCGAAAGCGGATTTTTTGATCAGCCTTCCAACAAAGATTGGAAATGGTGGGATACCCCCAGAGTTTTCACCAATGCATCACTTTCTCATTTGCAGAAGTTTGGGAACACCGATTTGGGAATAGCCGCCACCTTTGCTTTTGATAATGGATACCGAAAGTTAAATGACGAAAAACTGGGCCGATTTAGCCTCAGATTGTCACATAAAAGTGAAAAACTTGAAGGTCTCAAATATGGTCTGAATCTGAACTCTGGCATGACGCAGAAAATCGATTTTGTATTATGGGAAAATGCCATAACCGGGGCATTAAAGCATAGTGAATCTACTGCCACAAAGTTAAATGGAACTTTCTATGCCATCGATCCTTTTATTAGCTTCCGAAGGAACAAAAATACCAATCATGATCTGCGCATGCGCCTTCAGGCAACTTCAAACAGGTTTCCCGATGATGAACAAACCAATAGCGATGCCATTACTTATTATACTGAGTACCAACTACAACACAAACTCTCCCATTTTGCGACTATGAATATTGGTTTCTCTGAGAATTACAGCGAAGTTTTATCAAATTTCTATGGGGATCATCAGACCCTGAATTTGGCGGGTTTTTCTCAATTCGACATGGAAGTTAAAAAAAATGTGAAACTGGTAGCCGGAGTGCGTCTGGAACAAAATATTCAGGATGGAAATCCCGATGAATTAGTCCCTATTTTCCGTACGGGGATTAACTACAAACTGGCCGGTTACACTTTCCTGCGTGCTTCATTCGGACAAGGTTACCGGTATCCATCCATTGCTGAAAAGTTTGCTTCAACAAGGCTGGGCACCGTAAAAATCTACCCAAATCCGGATATTCAACCTGAATCGGGATGGAATTCTGAAATAGGCATAAAACAAGGCCTGATGATTGGAAGTCTAAACGGGATGATTGATCTGGCAGCTTTCTATTCCCAAAATAAGAATATGATTGAGTATGTTTTTGGTCAATACTATGATCCGGTTTCAGATAGCTACGACCTTGGTTTTCAAGCCTGGAATAGTGAGAACTCCAGAGTTTACGGAACAGAGTTCGAATTCCAGTTGAACCAGTCTATAGGCATGTTCACTAATAGTTTCAGAGGGGGATATATGTTTATGTATCCTGTTGAATATAAGAAGGACGATTCGGAAACAGAATTTTTAAAGTACAGACGAAAACATTCTGCAAATCTGGAGTGGATTATCAGGCTGGGAAAATTTGATATGGGACTAAATCTTTATGCGAAATCCAAAATCATGAAAATCGACAAGGTTTTTCTGGGTGAACTTACCCGTGAAGATATTATGCCAGGATTTTACGATTATTGGTTAGTGAATAACAAAGGATACTTTCTTAGTGATTTAGTTCTTGGATTCAGAAAATCGGAGCAATGGAAAGTCTCGCTTGCTGTTAAGAATCTTTTCAACACCGAATATATGGGAAGGCCCGGGGACGTTTTGCCGCATAGAAACATTAGTTTACGATTAAGTGGTATATTTTGAAATAAGGGAAATACTATTTTTTTTATTGTTGATGAAAATTGAGAAATAAGATTAAAATAATAGCCACAGATTCACAAATTAATTTTGATTGCATCAGTTCAATATATTTAAAATTTTATTCATTTTCCTTGGCAGATTGCGCCATACCCTAAGAACCATTTCATTTTAAAGCAATTCTTTTCATATCTTTGATCATGAATAAAAAATAATGAATTACAAGCGGTTAATAATATTATTTTTGGTTTTTGCGGTTCCCGGCTTAACGTATGCTCAGACAGACAGTCTTCAAAGCCTGATTGGTATCGAGACTTTAGGTGCAACCGACTTAAATTTCGAGCCCGATTCCAGCTTAAAAAAAATGGTTTCCACAGGAAGAATCTCTAAAAACTCCGACGAACTTCCTTTTTCAATCTATGTAATAAGCCACGATGAAATACTTAAAAATCAGTATAATACACTTACCGATGTTTTAAATTCCTTACCGGGAATCCAAACTTCCCAGCCCGGAAGCGGCGAATTGGGAGAAAGTTTCCAGATTTGGGGTCTTACCGGAAATTTATACACTAAAATATTAATAAACGGTATTCCAGTAAAACCAAGTGTTGTTTCAGGAATGCCCATTGGCTCACAGCTGCCCATCAGGCAGGCAGAAAAGATAGAGGTTATTTATGGTAATGCTTCTGCCATTTACGGAGCCGATGCGGTTTCGGGTGTGATAAATATTATCACCAAAGAAGCAGACAAGGGAACTTTTGTTCGTGGTGATATTGGATTGGGTGAAGGTGGATACGATAATATTAATTTTTTTATTGGTGGAAAAGGCGGGAAAAATAATAATATTCTTCAATATAGTTTTTACGGCAGTAAATCTGAGCTAACAAATTTAAATGTTCAATATGAAGATGAAGATGTTTATAATCCTTTAAATTATTATCAGGCACGTGGGGAAAAATTTACCATTGGCGGAGCAGAATATGATCCTTTGGTAGTAACGGAAGATTTATTGGTTATTAAAGGAATTGATCCAGATGATTTTATACGCGAAAATTATGGGGAGAATTATGAAGGAGATTTTAAACGTCCTGAAATGCAAGATCTTGGAACATCCTCTCACATGATGGGAATGTTGTTTAATTTCAGGGGAGTAAGCTTATCTTACGACAATATGTACCGCAGAACCCATAGTTCATTAGGCCTTTCACCTGCATTTTATAAATATAATAATCCGCAAAATTACTGGGGCGATCGTATTGAGAAAACCAGTTTGAGCTATAAGAAGGAATTTTTAAGATTCTCTTCAAACTCATTGTTCTCCTATTTGGTTTATAAAATGGACAATAATTCGAGTCAGGGACTCACTTTTATCCCTGAAATGGAAGATGTTTACCGCTATTCTGCTTCAAATGATATGATGTTCGAACAATCCTTTTCAGGTAGCTTATTACCTGATCTGGAATTGGTTGCGGGATTTTCATACAATCAATCCGGCAACCTGCCTGTAACAAATTTTCTGTCGGCACCTTTTAATAAATCATCCTATTCAGGTTTTAGCGAAAAAGTTTCAGGCATTGCTCAAGGATATGACGAATTTGGAATAAATCCTATTGTTTACAGTAACAGCTCAGGATTTCTTCAATCTTATTACACCTATAAAAGATACCGGGTATTAACAAGTCTGAGATACGATATGAATACCCTGTATGGAAATAACTTCAGTCCTCATATTGCCATCCTCCATAAAACAAATGCCAGAACCTCATGGCGGATATCAACCGGAACATCATACAAGGCTCCACCTGCCTCTATCGCATACCAGTCTCTCGCATATAAGACGGGGCCGGATGCTGTTAATTACATGGTCGTCCCAAACCCTAACCTAAGACCGGAGAATTTCAACACCTTAGAGTTAGGGTTGAATACCACCATCTTAAAAAGAGTAACACTTTATCAGACTTTGTTTCTATATCAGATACGCGATCACATAATTTCAGAAACAAAAAGTATTAACGAATTTGCTTTAGAAAATGCTATAAACGATTCGGTTAGAACATGGGTGAATAACACAAAGGCTATATCAAATATGTTTGGGAGTCAGACTACTTTTCGTATCGATAATTTGGTTAAATCTATTAACATGGATGTTGAACTTAGCCTCATCTTTCAGGAACGGCAGGACAGAATGCCCAATGTAAGAGAAATTGTTGCAGAATATTTTAACCTTACTCCCAGACATATGGGTAAACTTAAAATATCGATGGAACCTGCTGAGAACTTATATATTTATATTGAAAGTCACTGGATGAGTAAATGGTTAAGAGTACTCATACCTTTTGAAGGATTGTACGATGAGTTATTTAATGAAACCGACGGTTATTATGCAATGAATTTTATGGCAAGTTATAATCTGAGTCAAAATCTTAATATTTTCTTAAAAGCGAATAATCTTTTCGATGAAAAATACGGGAGTCTGAACGCCACTTTTATTGATGAGAATCTGGTTTATAATCCACAGTCGAGACGGAATATAAGCTTTGGACTTTCCTATCGGTTAAATTAAGAATCCGGAGTATGCAGGTCAATAAAATCATATTTTCAATTTTTTTACTCAGACTATTGTTATTCAATAGTTTAACGGGAGTTATTTTGGCTCAGACATCGGAAAAATCCATGAGCGATTCCCTGTCCCTTTACCTCCTTATTGATGAGGCTGAGCAACTTTCGAAAGAGGGCCGAGGTTATGAATCGCAAAAAAAGGCTGAAGAAGCTTTGCAGGTTGCCATGAAAACAGCTTATGCACAAGCTGAACCAACTATTCTGGAGATAATGGCTAATAATTATTTTGCTGAGGACAATTTTGCTCAGGCCTTACCATATTATTTAAGGTCAGCAGGAGCTTTTGAGTATTTATCTGAGCAAGCGAAGCTAAAACTTATTTATTCAAGAATAGCTATTTGTTATAATCGGGAAGGCTTGTTTGATAAAGAAGCTGCGTATTATAAAAAGGCTCTTGCTTTACTTGGGAAGGATGATCCCCAAAGGAGACAATTTATGTATGAAAAAATTGGGATAGCAAGTCTGATGAGTCATGAGGTGGATACAGCAATTCTTTACTTCAAAAAATTAAATAGTAGTCTTGGTGAATCGGGCAAGGATAATTCCCCCGCGCTAATTTACCTCATCCAATCATTCAGAAGTATTCCCGATTATGACTCCTGCGTGCACTATAGCAAACAATTACTTGAGAATTCAAAAGAGGGAGAAAACTTTTCAGAAATTTCTGCCATTCAGAATAATATTGCCTATTACCTGACCTTAAACGGAAATTTTGAAGAAGCATCTGAATTTTATATCAAGGCTTACAATAATGCAACAATGGCAGGGACCGATCTGAGGGGACAAGTACTTATGCTGGCAAATACCGGGATATGTTTTCAAAATATGGGTAATTTGGAAAAAGCCAAAGATCTGCTAAGAAAAGCTATAAACAATTTAAAAGAGACTGAATATTCGGCAGAAAAATCGAGAATAGAAAACATTGTGGCACTTATATATTTTAATGAAGGTGATCTTTACAATGCAGGCGTTTTCAGTAAAAATTCTATCACATCTGCAGAGAATGCAAACGACCCCTATTTACTAAGAGATTCCTATCACACTTATTCCCTGATACTTAAAGCAGGGAATGACCCTGAAAATGCTCTTGAATATTACGAGAGTTATCTGAATATCCGTGACTCAATAGAAATGTCAAAAAAAATGCATGAACAAGCTCAGTCAGCAAAAAGGGCACTGCTGGAAAAGTCTGAGAACGATCTGCAACTTCGTATTAAGGAAGAAAAAGTAAAAGAACTGGCTATAGAACAGCTCAATTTGAAACTGGAAAAAGAGGAACAAGCCAGAAATCTGCTTCAAAACGAAAGCGACCTTCAGCTTTTGGAACAGGAAAAATTAAGGCAATCCCTTGTAATTTCGCAGCAGAAAAATCTGGTGGAAAAACGTGAAAGGGAAAATATGATTTTGGAGCAGGAACAAAAGATTACACATATGCAGCTGGCTCAGGAGGAGCAAAAACAAAAAGAGCTGACACAAGAAAACAAAAACCTTGAACAGCAACAAAGGCTGGCAGAACTGGAGGCTGAAAGACAGGAAACAGCAAAAAAAGCACTTAAATGGATAATAGGATTAATGCTGATTGTGGCTATCCTGATTTTATGGAGTTTAATTGTTACCCGAAAAAAGAATCTTTTACTTGCAAAAAGAAAGGTGGAGATAGAAGAAAAAAATGTTTTTCTGGAACAGCAGAATGAAGAGATTATTTCACAAAGAGATGAAATTGAAGCCCAGAGAAATCTGGTTTTTGATCAGAAAGAAGAGATTGAGGAGTACAATAATGAATTAATGAAGAGCATTGAATATGCCAAAAGGATTCAGGCAGCCTCTTTTTCGGATCTTACTATTCTGGACGATAAAATTGCGGAACATTCTCTGCTTTTTCGTCCACGTGACATAGTATCCGGCGATTTTTACTGGGTTGGACATCTGGAAGGAAGAACTCTTATTGTAGTTGCCGACTCTACCGGTCATGGCGTACCCGGAGCATTTATGAGTATACTTGGCATGTCGCTTTTGAAGGAGATTATCCTTAAAGAATATCTTACCCATCCTGGAGTAATTCTGCGTCGCTTACGAAAGGAGATTATAAATGCTTTAGGGCAAAAGGGCATTTCCGGTGAGCAAAGAGACGGTATGGACATGGCCCTGATTTCGATTAATCATGAAGAACAGACTATTGAGTATGCCGGAGCTTATAATTCGCTATACTTAGTGAGGAAATCTGATCTTGAAGCACCTGCAATAGATATAATGCGCGTATTTGAGACGGAAAAGAATAGAAATTATAAGCTATATGATATTCCTGCCGACAAAATGCCAATTGCACATTTCGACCGCATGGATAAGTTTGTAACTCATAACTTCCCCATATATAAAGGAGATATTTTTTATCTTTTTTCAGATGGTTATGCTGATCAGTTTGGTGGCAGCAAAGGAAAGAAATTTATGTACAAACCTTTTAAAAGACTAATCTTAAACAATGCCGATAAGTCCCTGAAAATGCAAAATGAGATAATGACAAAGACATTAGATGAATGGATGGAAGGTTATGAACAAGTAGATGATATTTGTGTATTTGGAATCAGAATTTAATAATCCCCTTAAAAGAACAATTTCCAGATATATTCATCTTTTATAGGCATAAAGGCAAAAACGGGAAGTTAATTACTCAGGCACCGGAATCTTTTTGAATTTAAGGCCTGTCATACCTTCATATATTTCAGCCGTCTCCAGCATTTCCTCATCATCGTCTTCATAATACCAGTTTATTACAAATTCTTTACCATTTTCATCCAGCCTTTTAAATCGTTTAAGTAAATCGAGGATGCATTTGGAAGAACTGGTATTGAAGTGTTCTAAGTTTAAAGATAAGGTGGTTTTGGGCGCAGGATTAGCGACATAATCATCCAGCCAGTTAATTAAGGGTTGATAAAATTCACTTGAATTCTCTGGATTAGATCTGCCGGTAATTTCAACATTGCCACTTTCTCCGTTAACTTTTATTACCGGAGTTTTGGGACTGCCTTCATGAATAATTTTTTCCAATGTTATAGTATTTAAATTTTTAGATAAGAATCAACTCTATTTTAAAGATTAATTGTTTATTAAATATTTTGCTTTAATAAATGGCCAGACTCTTTTAGTACTTCTCTGACTTTATCTTTTTATTAAAATTAGTAAAAAAAATGTTAGAAATCCAAATATATTTATGAGCATTTGTGTTAAACCTAATATTAAATACAAATATTTTTAAACAAAAAGATTACAAAACTTATTTGGACCTAAGTTAATAGCCACAATGATTTCATTAAATTTACTCTATAGCAAGCGCAAATTCCTCCTTTATATACTTCAGTAAAATAGTTTTCACTTCACTAATATTAATTTTCTCCCCTAATTCTTTTTCCATGGAAGTGACCCCTTTATCAATAAATCCACAGGGATTAATATAATTGAAGTAGTTAAGATCGGTGTTTACATTTAGTGCAAACCCATGCATACTGATCATTCTGCTCACTTTAACACCGATGGCACAGATTTTAACAGCAGATTGTTCATGGTTCTTTTTCAGCCACACACCAATGGCTCCTTCCAGTCGATCTGCCTGAATATTGTATTCTGCCAGAGTTTTGATAACGGCATTTTCCAGCAATCCAATATAGCTTCGTATACCAATATTCATCGATTCCAGATCGAAAACAGGATAGCCTACAATTTGACCCGGACCGTGATAAGTGATATCTCCTCCACGATCGATTTTAAAGAATTCTGCGTTTATCTTTTTCAGAAAATCACCCTGAATAAGCATGTTTTCCTGATGTCCACTCTTCCCAAGGGTATAGACATGCGGATGTTCACAGTAGAGCAAATACTGCTCAATAACTTTTTCTCCACTTTGCTTCAGATCCAACAACTTTTTATGGAGTTCTTTTTGAAAATCCCAGGCCTCCTGATACTTAATGAGTCCTTTATCTATAAATTGAGTTTTTACCATCAGGATAATCTATTTTTGAATATGGATATGTTTTTCTGCATTATAGGAACTGCGAACCAGGGGACTGCTTTCGATATGGTCGAATCCAATTTCCTTTCCATATCTTTTATATGCATGAAATACAGCGGGCTTCACAAATTCAATTATGGGATGATGTTTCGGACCAGGTTGCAAGTATTGCCCGATAGTAAAAATATTAACTCCTGCGGCCCTTGCATCACGCATTGTTTCCTTAACCTCTTCTTCACTTTCTCCCAATCCAACCATTATACCTGTTTTAGTATTCACCCCCGAGGCTACCAGATATCTTAATACGCCCAGGCTTTGTTCATAACTCGCTACCGAACGCAATCCTGGTGTTAGTCTTCTCACGGTTTCCAGATTATGGGAAATTACTTCGGGTTTTTCATGAATTACCTTATCCATATCTTTCAGATTTCCCCTAAAATCAGGAATGAGAACTTCCATAGTAAGTCCCGGGTTTTTTTCCTTCACTACCTTAATAGTATTTGCCCAAACTGAAGCTCCACCATCGGCGATATCATCACGGCATACCGATGTAATAACAGCATGTTTTAATCCCATCTCAGAAATAGCCCCGGCAAGTATATGAGCTTCCTCCGGATCCACCGGATCGGGTTTCATCGTTTTTACCTGACAAAATCCACAGTTCCGGGTACATTTTTCTCCAAGAATCATAAAAGTTGCCGTTCCCTTGCTCCAGCATTCGGCTTTATTAGGACAGTTACCGCTGATACAAATAGTATTCAGGTGCTTTCCTTCGGTAAGAGCTTTCACTTTTGCATATTTCACCCCATCGGGCAAGGGCACCTTCATCCAATCGGGCAATCTTCTGCTCACTTTTTCTTTTGAATCCACTAGACTGAATATTTATGTTTTATCTTTTTCACTTCGACTTCGCTCAGTGCGAGCCTTTTATCTTTTATCTTTTTCACTTCGACTTCGCTCAGTGCAGGCCTTTTGTCTTTTCACTTTTATCTTTTCACTTTTATCTTTTCACTTTTATCTTTTCACTTTTATCTTTTCACTTTTATCTTTTATCTTTTCTTTTACTCCCCAACAGAGTTTAAAAACCCCCCAGTTAACCGGGTCATCTCAGTTTCACTATAAATTAAATCATAGATTGCAACCAGTCTGCTCAATGAAGCATTCAAATGAATCAATTGAATTTCCCGATATTCAAAGGAAGTTAAACTTCCATTCTTGTACTTTTGCTCAGATATATTCAGGTTTAGTTCCGCTGTTTCAAGGTTTTCGTTGGCAAGGCTTAATAATTCCATTCGCAATAAATGATTGTCGTATAATCCCAGCATTTCGTTCTGCAAGCTATGAATCATCTCCCCGGTGCGAACTTCACTTATTTCAGCATTAATTTTTGCCACCGAAACAGCAGTTTTCCGGATCCCTCCAGTGAATATATCGTATGAAAAACTCAAATTCCCATATGGACTATAAGTATTGGTGTTTGAAGCATTATTTCCTGAAACTTCAGATCTGCTTAATGTGTTATTTATACCTGCAGAAATACTAAAATCGGGTAATAAATCACTTTCTTTAAGCTTCCTCTCCTTTTCTTTCAGACTCTGATTAATGTACTGATTTTTAAGAACATAATTGCTTGAAATCATTTTTTCCATTAGCGACGAAAGTTCATATCCGGAAGTATCGGCTGCAAAGTCAGAAATAAGAAGCCATTGCGGGTTATCTTTTTCTGCCATTATAAAATTAAGTGTTCTGTATGCATCCTTTACTGCATATTCCTGTTTTAAACAAGCTGCTTTATCGTTTAACCATACGTTTTTTGCGAGCAAAACGTTAACTGAAATAGCATTTCCCATATCGTAGCGAGCCAGTTCATAGTCGTATCTGTCTTTCGACAGCGTCAACAGCTCCTCTATAACTTTCAGGTTTTCCTCTTGTAAAAGAACATAATAATAGGCCAGCATCAGATTTTGAATGGTATTTTCAATAACAACAGCCGATTGTCCCTGAGATAAGTCTTCCAGCAAATCCAATTTCTCTTTGGTAATATTGACCCTGAATCCATCAAAAATTTTCCATCCTACATTAAGATCTGCAATCAGATTGTTATTTGTCGTTCCGGAGCCATCCACATACCTGATATTATTTTGGGAATTAAGATCAAATCCCACAGAAGGCAACCTGCCCGCATTTCCCCAGGTATTATTTAAACCGGCTGAATTTTCCTCTAAAGAAGAAATTACAATTCCATAATTATTAGCCAGAGTATAATCGATAGCATCTGAGAGGCTGAGTAGTTTTTCCTGTGAAAACAAAGAAGTAGTACTCCCTATTAATATAAAGATGAAAGTATAAATTTTCGTTCTCATATAATTATAAATTTTATTCATTCTCCTCCTCCTTTAGTTCTTCAGGAGTCGGTCCATGTTCAAATCGGTTTTTTCTTTTCTCCAGAATAATTATGGTTTCCACTGCTTCCCTCTCAGGTTTGATTCCGGTCCAAAGCTTTCTTCTGAATACCCTGAAATCGTTCAATAACATAATCAGCACAGGGAAAAAAATCAAAATAAATATGGTGCCAATTGCTACTCCATAAGCCAAACTAATGGCCATTGGGATGAGAAACTGAGCCTGCACACTTTTCTGAAGAATAATAGGGAACAATCCGATACTTGTAGTAAGCGATGTAAGTATTATGGGACGAAGTCTCACTTTTCCGGCTTCAACAACTGCATCAACCACTTTTCTCCCCTCGAGCAGAAGTCCATCGTATTTGGCAAGAAAAACAATGGCATCGTTTATTATCACTCCTGTTAAGGCCACCATTCCCCATAAACTCATTAACGACAGGGGTTTATCGTGTATCCCATGACCCCAGAAAACCCCAAGCATCGACAAAGGTATCATGGCTATTATAATCAAAGGTTGATCGATACTCCTGAAGTGTATTATCATAATGAATATGATAATCAGAAATGCTATTAAAAAATATTTTTTAACTTTTACAAGAGCCTCCTGACTATATCGTGTTTGTCCCTGATAAATATATCTTATCCCTGGGAAAAGAGCCGTTATTTCAGGCATTATTTCGGTTTCAATCTGATCTATTATTTCAGGAATGGGTGCATAAGGATCGATGGTTTCTGCCTCAACCCTGATCTCTCTGGCTCCGTTAAAGCGGTTTATCGCCACAGGACCTCTTTCAAAATGATAGGTGGCCAATTCATTTAAGGGAAATTCACCCTGAGAAGTTTTAATTTTCATTTTTTCCATTTGCCCGAGGGTCATCCGGTTGTCCTTAGGATAACGCACCCACACTCTCAATTCATCCCTACCCTCCTGCAGTCGTTGTGCCTGCAATCCGTAAAATCCTGAACGCACCTGCCGGGCAATGGTGTTTTCGTCAAGATTAAGGAAATAGGCTTTTGGCTTAAGTTCAAGTCTGACTTCCTGTTTACCTAATGCCAGACTTTCTGTTATATCTTTAAGAGCAGGAAGCTCCCTTAGCCTTTCCATTAAATAGTATTTTGCTTCGTCCAGTTCCCCAAGATTCTTAGACATTAATCCAACGGATATTGGTGATCCCCAACGGTTTCTTCCCCCCACAGTAAATTTCAGAGCTTCAGGGACAGGACCGATCTTTTCTCTCACTCTGTTGGCAATATCGAATCCTGTTATTTCATAACCTTCGAGGTCTATAGGATATACACCAATACTTCCGGCATGCGATCCACTTTCCTGTATGGCTCTGGCAGACCCAAGATTAGTGGAAACTCTGCTAATCATGTCTTCATCCATATCAAACTCTTTTATCAAATCGCTATTTACCTCCCAAATTGCTGTTTCAAATTTTTTGAGGTATCTCAGAGTTTGTGCTTCCCCATCACCCGGAGTGAAAGCTATATTCACTTCAAAGCGGTCAAAATCGACAGATGGAAAAAAAGTGTTTTTAATATGGCCTCCAATAACCAGTCCCAAAGTAATAAGAATTAGTCCAACGGGAATACCTATCACTGCATGTCTCCATTTAATAAGCCATATAAGCATGTGATGATATATATTTTCCCGAAGCCACACCATTCCTCTGTCAAAATATTTTTTTATGCCTTTATTTTTAGTTTCCAGACTGCGGCGACTTAAAACTTTTGGATTACTAAGGTGAGCAGGAAGAACAAAGAAGGCTTCAAATAATGAAAACACCAGGGCAAGAATAACCACAACGGCCATCTGCAGCATCATTTCCATTCGTGTACCCGATAAAAATAATAAAGGAACAAAAGCAACAATTGTTGTCGTTACCGATGTAATCACTGCCGGAAGAACTTCCATGGTACCATCGACGGCGGCCAACATTGGTCTTTTCCCCTGCTCAAAATGCAGATAAATATTCTCGGCAATTACTATACCATCATCCACCAAAATACCAATTACCAGTATCATCCCAAAAAGCGACATCATATTTATAGTAATTCCCATGGCACTGGCAGCCATAAACATGCCCAAAAAGCTGAATGGTATACCAAAGGACACCCATAAAGATAAGCGCACGCTTAAAAACAGAGACAATCCAATTATTATTAAAGTTAAACCAACTAAGCCGTTTTTTGCAAGCAACTCGAGACGGCTATCCAGAATCTCAATATATGCACGCGACATTTCCAGCCTTACTCCATTACCGGCGGTATTGAATTTTTCAATATAATCAAGCGCAAAATCGGTAATTTCTTCCAGATCCTCAGAAGGCAGTTTTTCCACTTCGATAGAAACAGATTCTCTGCCATTCACCCATGATTTGTTCACTGAATCGGCAAATTTTTTCTTTACTTCTGCAATATCTCTTATTCGGATATAACTACCATCTTTTTGAGCGAATAAAATGATATTGCCAATTTTATCAGGATTAGTACTTCTGGAACGCAGCCGGATTAATAGTTCTTCATCATCAGATTTAATCTCGCCGGCAGAAACATCCTGATTGTTTTGTTGAATCGCGGCTGAAATGTCTTCAAAACTGAGGTTGTATCTTAAAAGCTGTTCTTCATTCACCTCAACAGAAATTTCAGGTTGGGGATAGCCGCTTAAATCAATCTGACTCATTACACCTGAACTATAAAAATCCTCTTCCACCCGCTGGGCATATTCCTTAAGTGTCATTAAATCCATAACCACCCCCTCCTCAGGAACAACGTCCATGCGTAATGCAGGAGCCCGGGATCTGCTTTTTGATACAATAGGCCTTTCGGCAGCCGAAGGGAGAGAGGAAACCCCATCGACTGCATTTTTAACCTCCATTAAAACTTCATCGATGGGATATTCTCCGGTTGTTTCTATGGTAATTCTTGCACTATTTTCGGATGAAGATGAGTTGATTTCTTTTATCCCGATTAATCCACGGATTGCTTCCTCAATTCTTGATGTAACCCCTTCTTCCATCTCCACCGGTGAAGCACCCGGATAAAAAACAGAAATGCCGATAATCCTGCTTTCCACTTCCGGGAAAAATGATTTTTTCATCGACATAAGGCTAACCCCGCCCGCCACTATGAATACAGCAATGATGAGATTGGCATAAATTGGGTACTGTACAAACTTTTCTATAATGCTTCTCATGACTTTTCCTTCTTTTTATTTCCTTGTCCACTTTGCTCTCCGGATTTTTCTTTTTGTGGATCAGGGGATGAACCCAGTACATTTACGGGAGTTCCTTCCAGCACATTTATTAAAGTCTGAGTTACCAAAATTTCGCCCTCTTTTACACCATTAAACAGTAAGGTTGTTTCATTTACTTTTACTTTATTTATGAATCGCTTTTCCAGTCTGCCGTCAACAATAACAAATACTTCATTGTTATTAAAAACAGCATTTCTGGGAATTTCCATTACCTTATCTATAGGATGACCGGGAAAAACAACATGAACAAATTCACCCTGTAAAAAATTATTCCCATTTGTATTTGAAACATTTACAAAGAGACTTTGCGACTGGGTATTCTCGTCGATGAAAGCAGATTTACGGATAACTTTTCCAGTGGATTCTTTCTTAGACAGGTCGCTGATTACCCTAACTTTATCACCTATTTTTACCCAATACGCATCTTGTCTTTCCAGAGGAATTTCAATAACCAGTATATCGGTTCTGATAGCCGTAGCAACCTTCCCACCGGTATTGGTATAAGCTGACTCCTCAAGATAAACATCAGTATATGTGCCATCGTAGGGTGCATAAATATTATGACGTTTTAGCTGGAGTTCATCTTTTTTAATGCTGTAATACTCTGAAATCAGATTCCGGGAAGCGAGAAATATTTCCAGCTTGGAATCAGTAATTTCGGGCAAGGGGGGGAAATCTTTCATTATGTCCAAATTATTGAAATAGTCCCTTAAAAGTTCTTCATGTTCCGGATAATCGAAAGTCATATCCGGTAATAAATTGGCCAAAGTAGATTTAAACATACTTTTCCTCGAATACAAGGAGAGTTTTGCCTCATCAGGATAAATGGTAAAAAGTAAATCTCCTTTTTTAAATCTGCTTCCTTTTTTAAGAGGTATGGAAGCTAAAATAATTTTACCCGAGGCTTCGGCAATTATATCTGTACGCGCCATAGAAGACAATCTTCCCGGCGCCTCAACCGAAGAAATTATTGTTTCGTATTTCACGGTATCAGCTTTAACAAATCTCTTTATTTCCATCACCTTCTGCATCTTTGGATCTTCTTTTTGGGCAATCAAAAACTTCATCAACCCAAAACTTAATCCTATGATGAAAATCAAAACGCTGATTATTAATATTCTTCTGTCAATTTTTCTCATTTATTTTTATTTTTGAATAAGCGGTGCAAAGCTAAGAATAAGTATGCTAAATTTCTGAATCATTATCATAATGCAAAACGCAATAACTTCTGTTCTCTTATGCATAAAAACTGTTAAAGATCGATTTTTGTACAGTAAAATTCATTCGTCTTGAAAAGATTGCTTCGCTAAGCTAATAACGACTTACAGAGTCATGGCGAACGTAGCGATGCAATCTCATATTTTTACCCTACACTATTGTTACAGATTAATTTCTGCTTAATTTCACTAATTCTGCAAAAGTACTTCTTTTGAATTCTTTTTGAAAACCCTGTATAATGCAGGCAATGTGAATTCAAAATACAATATTCTTTAGACAATAAACTTCTGCATTTTATTCCGAATCTACGCCTTTTTTGTAAAAAAATACTTGTCGTAAATTATAAGCGCAATAAAAGTTGTGAGTCCTAAACCGGCAAGAACAATTCCAAATTTACCCGGATGATTAAGATTCCACAAATGGTCTGTAAGTTCCTGATAATTCATTCCAAGCTCTTCCATGGCTTTTGCACTGAGTTGATCCAGTGATAATTCAAAATCTGTATTTATCCCTAACAAATCCCTTGTCATTCTGGTTCTGTTGGCCAGATTATCGTATACCCCACCAGATATAAATCCTCCAATAAAATTTCCAAATGCAATGGGCAGAAACTGTGTTCCCATATAGAGAGCTGCTTTATCATTTGGTGCAATTTTTCCAATATATTCGAGAATTTTAGGAGAAAAAATCATCTCCCCAACGGAAAAGATGAATATGGAAGAAAGCAGGAAAAAAGGATTTCTGGTAATGGCAGCAAGACATAGTCCAAGCGAATTAATTAGTATACCGGCAGTCATAGAGTGCATTGGCCTGAACCTCGAAATAAATGTGCTTATTATTACCTGAAAGATTACGATTAAGAAAGCGTCTAAAGCAATAATTTTCTCTGCCAGAATAATTCCTTCATCTGTGCCTATGGCCATAGCAAATCCCGGCCATAGTTTAAAAAGTGAGTTGTATAAGGCTGATGTATCTGTCCACTGTTCAATAAATACCGGCAGACTATAAAAATACTGCCAATAAACCGTCCATGCACCAATAATAATCACCAGGAATAATGTAAACCTTAGGTCTTTTAGTACATTAAAGATATTTTGAAATACTATTTTGAGAGATTTTGAAAGTGAATCGGAGTTCATTGTCCGGTCTGGTTCCTTATAAAAGAAAAGTACAATTATCATGTTGACAACTATGGAGGCAGATGACATCAAAAAGATATAATTCCAGCTAATTTCGCGTAGTTCGGATGCCAATACAGGACCAATTAGTCCACCAATATTTACTATCATATAAAAAATACCGAAACCCAGGGAGGCGTTTTCATCGTTGGTTGTTTTTGCGATGGTTGCCGAAATTATTGGTTTAAAAAGTGCTGCTCCGATAGCTACATAAAAAAATGTGATAAAAACCGATGTAAAACTGGATACCATTCCCATGAAATAATAACCTGATGCCAGTATTCCAAAAGCCAATACAAGAACTTTTTTGTATCCGAATTTATCGGCAATGGAACCGGTAATTACAGGCAAAAAATATAGAATAGCATTTACAATTCCCATTATCATTCCCTTTTCAACCTGAGTGAAACCCAGGGCGCCCGATTCAGTTGAATTGGTAAGATAGAGAGCCAGAAGATTAAAAATTCCATAATAGGCCCATCTTTCAAAAAGTTCAAGAGTATTGGCAGCCCAGAATGTCCCGGGAAAAGATTTGCTCTGTTTTAAAAATCCGCTCATAATAATTAAATATTATTTCTTTCGATGTATTCGAACATGTAGGAGGTTTTTTCTTCGATAATATCAAAACTAAAAAGTTTTTTTTCTGAGTGATGATGATAAAAACTCAACATAGCAAAATCGCCTATACACATTATGTTATGGAAGAACAGAAAGAAAAGTGCAATAATTTGCTGGTTTATATTCAAAAAAACAAATACAGAGGCAACTGAAACATTGATTATAATGAAAGGTGCCAAAGCAATCCAATGAAACTCCCTTCGGTTAACAACAAATTTATCGGCTGTTATATAAAAAATAAGTTGCTTGAGATCCATTCCAAATTGAGGTCTGGCGCCAATTAACCTATAAGCCAGTGCATGAAATAGTTCATGGAAAGGTATGACGATAAATGATCCTGATAAGAATCCATAGAAAAGAGAGGAAATATATTTTGATACAGAAATTTGATGGCTTATAAATCCTTTTATTGAAAAAATCATTATCAGAATAAACAATAAAATCAGGGACAAAAAATACAGCCCGGACCCTAAAGTTTTCAATTTAATATTTTTAAATACGAAGGCTATAATGCTGTCGTAATGCAATTTATGCATCAGATGGAAATTTCTATTTCCATAAATTTCTTCTATACCCGGTTTTTTCATAATTAATTGATTTCAAATATAGCCATTCTATAAACTTGCAGGATGAGAAACTTTTATATTTTTGCATTTCATTATTCCAAACTAAAAATCACTTGAACTCTCAAATTACAAAAGGATATTTATATGCATTTGGGGCATCCCTGGCATTAGCCGCTTCATTTGTATTCAGCAAGTCAGCATTGAATCTTATCGACATTCTTTTGTTTGGCTTTGCATGGTTTGGCATTGGAGCTTTGTTAAATACAATCTGGCTTTTAATTATATTTCGTAAGAATACCTTCCTGACTTTTAAAGGACAGGTGCTCCTTATTGCTGTAATTATAGCAATTTTGGAGGGATTGGCAACGGTTTCTTTTTATGTAGCCATTCAAAAAATGGAAAATCCTGCCGTGGTGTCTTTTATTGGGAATCTGGGACCGGTTTTAGTCACCATAATGGGCATAACATTACTTGGGGAGAATTATAAAAAACGTCAGTTATTTGGAATTATTCTTGCTCTTGGAGGAGTATTTGCATTAACTTTCAGTCCAGCTTCCAATATAGAAAGTCTGGTTCAACCAGGATCTCAATTCGTAGTTTTTGCGTCGGTGTTATTTGCCGCAGCAACCATAATTGCAAGAAAATACAAGGACAAACTCCATCCTGAATTAATGTCGACCATACGTTCTATTCTGTTATTTCTTGTTTTCGCTATCATCATTTGGATAAATGACAAGGAACTTGATTATAATAATAGCGTCTGGAAGGCAATAATAATTGGATCTTTCCTCGAAACACTTTTAACCATTGTATTTGCTTATCAGGCTCTACGTTATATTGAAGCGGCCAAAACATCTCTGATAATCAGCACCAAAGCTATTTGGGTATTGGTAATGGCTTATTTTTTCCTACACACTTTCCCGGGTCCGATGGAACTTATAGGAGGATGTTTATCTATTATCGGGATAATTCTTATCAGTCTGAAAGGGAATCATCGATCTTCTAAAACATTTTCATAGGAAGTAAACTCTTTGGCCTGTTTGAAGTATTTTTTAGCCTGAGCATCATTGCCTTTTATTTGCTCAATTCTTCCCAGACCCATGTATGCCATTGCGGTATATTGATTTGTAAAAGGACCGAAAATGCCGGATGAAATAATGGCCTTTTCAAATAAGCGTTTTGCCTCCTCGTAGTTTTTGTCATTTTTTTCTAAATAGATTGCCATAAATAAATCGTACTGCATAGCAGCAAAATCACCTTTATCCTCCTTTAAATGCTTCAAAACGATAGGAACAAAAAAGTATTTTTTATTTAAGAAAAGAATTTGAAGGTATCTTGTGGCATAATACGGATTATTCGGAAATTCATTATAAAGTTGGGCCGCATAAACTGAAGCAATATCATTATTATTCTCATAATTCAAGTAAAGAAGCGACAAAAACAATTTGGCTTCAACCCGAAGGAAAGTTGCGTTTTCTGAACAATATTTCAATTGCTCCAATCCTAATCTCTTATCCCCTTCCTTAAAGAAAATAACAAATGGCTTGTAAACCGGATATTTTTCAGGATAAGCTTCAATATAATAATTATAGAGACCTGTAGTAAAATAAAATTCATTAAACCGCTCCATCAAATCAAAGCCTTTTACTGTATTTCGGTATAAAGTATTAATATGAGGAAAAACTTTGGAAGATTTCCCATTATCGGCCCAAAACATTATTAAAAATGCCCTTCCGAATAAATCGAAAAAAGTCGCTTCCATTTCATTACTCTCCTCTTCCCAGCTTTCAGAATTAATAATACAATTCTCCATTAAGTAAATAAACTCTTCCGTTTTTGGATGTTCGAGATAAAGAGGAAAATTTTCCCAGTAAATAACCATCGCTTCTAAAAAGCTGACAACTGGATGATCGGGGCTATATGACTTTACTGCAGAAATACCCCGCCTTGCCTTTTCAAAATCCATTCCGTAAGTAGCATCGAGAACAGCTTTCGCCTCAGCCATAATCATCGGACTATCCAATAATTTTTTTTGAGCAAAACTATAGGTGCTAAAGCTAAAAAATAGAATAAGAGTCAGATAAAGATATTTCAAGTCCTTTGGATTTTAATGTCTGCAAAAATAGTAATTTTATATGGAATGTAACTACTGTAATGCTTCCCGAGCCTGATATCCCTGAGCATACTAAATAACCACACCACCAAATAAACAAATAACCACACTACCCCCCCACCCCTTCTCCATTCTTTTCGCTACTTTTGCAAAAATTTAAATTTTATGATACAAATTGGTGATACCATAGTAAGCCTGGAACTTTTTGAGGAACATTTTATTTGTCATCTCGATAAATGTCAGGGGAGCTGTTGCGTGCACGGTGATTCCGGGGCTCCTTTAAGTGATGAGGAGTGCTTGATTTTGGATGAAATCTATAAAGATGTAAAACCATTTCTTACTGAAAAAGGTAAAAATGCTATAGATAGCTTAGGAACTTGGGTGATTGACAGAGACAAAGACAAAGTGACACCTTTAATTGAGGGGGAAGAATGTGCTTACACTTATTTTGAAAACGACATCGCTTTTTGTGGAATCGAAAAAGCCTATGAACTGGGGAAGGTTAATTTCAAAAAACCTCTTTCCTGTCATCTCTATCCTATAAGACTCAGCAAAATTGGCGATATGACAGCCTTAAACTATCATCAATGGGGTATTTGTCACCCTGCCAGAATTCTGGGAAAGAAAAACAATATGCCGGTATTCCGGTTTTTAAAAGATCCGATTATCAGGCACTTTGGACAGGCATATTATGATGAACTTGAGAAGGTATTTGAGGAATTGGGGAGGAGGTAGGTGGTGTGGCGGTTCCTGAGCCTGAGGTCCCTGAGCTTGTCGTAGGTCCGAAGGATTACTTAAAAATAACAGTCTTATTCTAATGCTTTACCAATTTCCCTGTTTGAGTTTTATGACCTGCTTGCACATGATAGAAATAAACCGCTGTTACTGGGCATTTTTGAAACATCCAGCGTATTATTTTTCATTCCTTTTAAAATAAATACCTAACTTTAAAACCCATAATTAAAATTTAAGTTATGATAAAAAAATATGTAGAAGAAAATAAGGAAAGGTTCCTTAATGAACTGTTTGAATTGATCCGGATTCCATCGATTAGTTCGAAAACTGAAAACAAGGACGACATGTATAAAGCTGCAGAATCAGTGAAGAAAAGCCTTCTTGACGCGGGTGCAGATAAGGCAGAAGTCCTTAAAACCAATGGACACCCAGTGGTTTATGGTGAAAAAATAATTAACCCTGCTTTACCCACTGTTTTGGTATACGGACATTACGATGTTCAACCTGCAGAACCTTTAAATCTTTGGGATTCACCACCTTTTGAACCCGAGGTAAGGAATGGAAAAATATATGCCCGAGGTGCAGACGACGACAAAGGGCAGATGTTTATGCATGTTAAGGCTTTCGAATTGATGATGAAAACCGGAACCATGGCAACAAACATTAAATTTATGATTGAAGGTGAAGAAGAAATTGGATCTCCATCCCTGGAAAAATTCTGTCGCGATAACAAAGAACTTTTAAAGTCTGATATTATTCTGGTTTCTGATACCACCATGATATCAATGGACATTCCTTCAATAACAGTTGGATTAAGAGGCTTAAGCTATTTACAGGTTGAAGTAACAGGTCCTAACAGAGACCTTCATTCAGGATTGTATGGCGGTGCTGTGGCTAATCCGATAAATGTTCTGGCGGGAATGATCTCAAAACTCACAGACGAGAATAATCATATTACCATCGATGGATTCTATGACGACGTTCAGCTTGTTAGTGATGCAGAAAGAGCCGAAATGGCAAAAGCACCTTTCAATCTTGAGGCATACAAAGCAGCCATTGATGTAAAAGTTGTAGAAGGTGAAAAATCCTATACCACCACCGAGAGAACCGGTATAAGGCCAAGTCTGGATGTCTGTGGAATCTGGGGTGGTTATCAGGGTGAAGGAGCCAAAACAGTTCTGCCTTCAAAAGCTTACGCGAAGATTTCAATGCGTCTGGTTCCAAATCAGGACTCAAAAACCATTGACAAGCTGTTTGAGGATTATTTTAAATCGCTTGCACCTGAATCTGTAAGCGTAAAAGTGGAAAGTCTACATGGCGGACAAGGATATGTTTCTCCAATAGATACGCCTGCATACAAGGCGGCCAGCAGAGCTATCGAAGAAAGTTTCGGAAAGAAACCTGTTCCTACAAGAAGCGGTGGCAGCATCCCGATTATTTCAACTTTTGAAGAAGTACTGGGAGTAAAATCAATCCTGCTGGGATTTGGATTGGAGTCGGATGCCATTCATTCCCCAAACGAAAATTATCCGCTTTTTAATTTTTATAAGGGTATTGAGACTATACCATTATTTTATAAATACTATGCAGAAGGGATGAAATAGACAATCTCTTTATTAGAATTTTGCAAAAGCTTTCCCTACAAATGGAAGGCTTTTTTTATGGTATATATTTTATTTCAGGTAATTGCAAGTACTATTTTTGATTCTTTTTTAAAATTCCAGTTGTCCTTTAGAAAAAAGTGATTGGTTTGATGTCCGGTAAAAAGCTAAATGTGTGCTTTGCCCAAGGGATTTATTTAATTCAAAATCGACTTCCCTAATACAATTTCTTATTAATTAATATTCTCCCTTATTTATATTTTTTTGCTATTATATGGGTTTAACCCCTATTTTTTCATAGCAAATAATATTTTTTTATATTTTTTTTAAATATTTTACGATTTTTTGAGGGGGCAATCAAAAATAAACTATATTTGCACAAACAAAATTATCACAATTTAATACCTAAAGAAATGGCATACATAAGATTTGAAGCTCTAAAGGAAGTTTTTACCAGAGAACCTCATTTTGTAACGGCACCATCACCTAAAGTTTCTGACTACTATGGGGAGAAAGTTTTTGACAATCAGAAGATGCGCAAATATTTATCTGAGGATGTTTATAAGAAAGTTGTTGAAGCAATGGACAAAGGCGAGCGCATCGACAGGAAAGTTGCCGATCAGGTGGCTTCGGGCATGAAAGCCTGGGCTATGGAGCATGGCGTTACTCATTACACACACTGGTTTCATCCATTAACAGAAGGAACAGCAGAAAAGCACGATGCCTTTATGGATCCCATTCCCGGTGGAGGTGTGGTTGAGAATTTTAGTGGAAAGTTACTTGCTCAGCAAGAGCCTGACGCATCCTCATTCCCCAGCGGTGGTATCCGTAATACTTTTGAAGCCCGCGGTTATACAGCATGGGATCCTACCTCACCCGCTTTTATTGTCGGGAACACACTCAGTATACCCACTATATTCGTTTCCTATACAGGCGAAACCTTAGATTCAAAGACCCCACTGTTAAAGGCACTTGCAGCTGTTGACAAAGCCGCTACAGAAGTTGCTCTTTACTTCGACAGAAACGTTACCAAAGTATTTTCAAATCTTGGATGGGAACAGGAGTATTTTTTAATCGACGAAGCTCTCTATAATGCACGCCCTGATCTCTATCTTACCGGAAGAACTCTTATGGGTCATTCTTCGGCAAAAGATCAGCAATTGGATGACCACTATTTTTCATCAATTCCTGAAAGAGTAAAAGCATTTATGTATGAATTTGAGATAGAAGCATTCAAACTCGGTATTCCTGTTAAGACCCGTCATAATGAAGTAGCTCCAAATCAGTATGAATGCGCTCCTGTTTATGAAGAAACAAATATTGCAGTCGATCATAATTTACTTGTCATGGATCTCATGAAGAAAATTGCACGAAGACATAAGTTTCGTGTGTTGTTTCATGAAAAACCTTTTTCAGGAATTAACGGATCGGGTAAACATAATAACTGGTCACTCGCAACAGATACAGGAATAAACCTGCTGTCTCCGGGAAAAACTCCACGTTCAAATACCATGTTCCTTACCTTTCTTATAAATACTATTTTGGCAGTTTATAAATATCAGGATCTCTTAAGGGCAAGTATTGCTTCCTCCGGAAACGCTCATCGCCTGGGAGCAAATGAGGCTCCGCCTGCTATTATCTCTGCCTTCCTTGGTACTCAAATTTCGGCTATGTTAGATGAGCTTGAGGATAAAGTAACCAGCAAAAAAATGACTCCGGATGAAAAGACTGAGTTAAAACTCAATATTGGTAAAATTCCTGAAATCCTTCTTGATAATACCGACAGAAACCGCACCTCTCCATTTGCTTTTACCGGTAACCGTTTTGAATTCAGAGCCGTAGGATCTTCAGCAAACTGCTCTTCTCCAATGATTGCCTTGAACACGGCTGTTGCCGATCAGCTTACCATTTTCAAAGCTGATGTGGATAAAATAATTGAAAAGGGAGTTAAAAAGGATGAGGCAATTTTTCAGGTATTAAGAAAGTATATCATCGAATCAAAACCAATTCGATTTGATGGCAATAACTATTCTGATGAATGGGCTAAGGAAGCTGCTAAAAGAGGACTGACTAATATTAAAGACATTCCTGAAGCACTTTTAGCTTATCTTAAAAAAGATGTAATTGATTTATTCGTCAGACAAGATGTAATGAGCGAAAGAGAATTGGAAGCCAGAACAGAAGTAAAGCTTGAGGCTTACACCATGAAAGTTCAGATCGAATCGCGGGTATTGGGAGATCTCGTTATGAACCATATCGTACCGATAGCCATCGATTATCAAACTTCACTGGTAGATAATGTTGCCGGATTAAAAGATCTTTTCGATCATAAGGAATTTACAGAAATGGCAGGTGCAAGACTTGAACTTATTAAAGAAATCTCCAGTCATATTTCATACATCAAGGCAAAAGTAAAGGAAATGACTGAAGCAAGAAAAGTTGCGAATGCTATTGAAGATTCGGTAGAAAAAGCCCATGCTTATTCAAAAGTAATATTTCCATACCTCGACGATATAAGATACCATGTCGACAAACTGGAATTAATTGTTGATGACGAAATGTGGCCATTACCAAAGTACAGAGAGCTGCTTTTTGCGAGCTAAATAGCTGTGAAACTATCTTAAAAGCCATCCGGAAACACATTCCGAGATGGCTTTTTTATTTTTTATACAACAAAAAAAATCATGCTTCGTTATGAGCTTTGACATTATTTTTTTCCTAATGATGAAAAAACCACTATTTTTACACATAATCAAATCAGTCGAATGAATGAAAACTTTTAAATACGTATTTCTCATTCTTTTTATAGTGTCGGGTGTTCAGAATATAAGTGCACAAAAAAAGGAGAAAGATTATAAAGCAAATGCCGCTTTCAATGCCGGAGAATATTTTGAAGCAATCGATTTATATAAAACTGCCTATAATAAAATTAAAGACAAGAACAGAAAAAATGAAATCGTTTATAAAATTGCTGAGTGTTACAGAATATTAAGAGAACCAAGAAAAGCCGAATTGTGGTATAAAAAAGCAATAGCTGGTAATTTTCAGGATCCTCAAATTTTCCTGAGGTATGCAGAAATGTTAATGATGAATGAAAATTACGAGGAAGCAAGCGTTCAGTTTAAAAAATATAAAGAGCTCGTACCGGATGATCCAAGAGCAGAAAACGGACTCAGCTCATGCAGAATTGCTGTGGAATGGCTCGAGAATCCGATTGGTTACGAAGTGGAGGAAATGAGGTATTTCAATAGTTCTGAGCGCGATTATAGCCCGGCTTATGGAGAAAATGATTTTGCCACCGTATTCTTTTCCTCCACAAGAGATGATGCCACAGGAAATGAAACGCATGGCGCAACAGGCGAAAGTTTTACTGATATTTTTGTGAGCCGTATGGACAGAAAGGGCAAATGGAGCACCCCTGTGCCTCTCGATGAAAATTTCAGCTCTGAAGCCGATGACGGAACCCCGAATGTATCTAATGATTTCAACTTACTATTCTTCACCCGTTGTCCAAAAGGTAAAAATGAACAACTTGGCTGTCAGATTTTTTACTCCCGCAGAAACGGTGCTGAATGGTCAAAGCCCGAACGCATCCCAATTGGGGCAGACAGTCTTGTTTTTGCTCACCCTGCCATTGGAATCGATAATCTTGAATTGTATTTCGTTTCAGATATGCCCGGCACTCTTGGAGGAAAAGATATATGGAAAATTACCAGGGCAAACGAAGGCGACGATTGGAGCGAACCTGTTAATTTGGGTGAAGACATTAATACACCGGGCGATGAAATGTTCCCTTATATACATTACGATGGAACCTTGTATTTCAGCTCCGACAGTCATATTGGTATTGGTGGATTAGATATCTACAAAGCCCGAAAAGGTGAAAATGGCAGATATATAGTTGAAAATATGAGACCTCCGGTAAATTCCTCCGAAGACGATTTCGGTATTGTGTTTGAACAGGAATCAGAACGAGGATTTTTCTCCAGCAGCCGGAAAGGAAGAGGTAATGATGAATTATACTCCTTTTATCTCCCTCCCCTTAAATTTAATATTACCGGTATTGTCAGAGATGAGAAAACCGACCGTGTAATACCTGCTGCTACCGTGAAATCAATCGGTAGTGATGGAATAACCATCGAGGCCCAAACCGGTGAAACAGGCGCATTCAGGTTTATGCTTAAACCTAATACCGATTATGTATTCATCGCCTCACACAATAGATACCTCAACGGAAAAGAACGGGAAACTACCAAAGGATTGGAGAAGTCAACGAACTTCCAGACAACCATTTACCTTTCTCCGGTCGATCAGGTAATAGAACTTGAAAATATATTTTATGATTTTGCAAAATGGGAATTGCGACCTGAATCTATGGTTACCCTCGACAAACTTGTAGAAACACTCACCGATAATCCAAACGTAACCATTGAACTTATGTCTCACACCGACTCCAGAGGCCTTGCCGCCGACAATGTGGTACTGTCGCAAAAAAGAGCGCAGTCGGTTGTAAACTATCTGATATCTAAAGGTATTTCCGCCGATCGCTTACAAGCAAAAGGATACGGAGAATCTGTGCCTAAAGAAGTTGACAGTTTTATTGCTGAAGAATATGTATTCCTGAAAATTGGAAATATCCTCACAGAAGAATTTATTAATTTGCTCGGAACTGAATTTCAGGAAAGCGCTCATCAGATAAACCGACGTACCGAATTTAAAGTTTTACGAACAGATTATATTCCCAAAAATTAAGTTTGAAGAAAAATAATTTGGGAAAAGTATTATGACGGAATCACGTTACAACCAAAGGGGCGTATCTTCAAAAAAAGAAGACGTTCACAAAGCAATTAAAAATATTGATAAAGGCTTGTTCCCCAATGCCTTTTGCAAAGTTATTCCCGATTTTTTAACCGGAAACAACGAAAATTGCATCGTTATGCATGCCGATGGCGCAGGAACAAAATCTTCACTGGCGTATGCTTACTGGAAAGAAACAGGAGATATTTCTGTTTGGAAAGGTATTGCCCAGGATGCTATTGTGATGAATACCGACGATCTTATTTGCGTTGGAATTACAGATAATATTTTACTTTCTTCAACCATAGGTCGAAATAAAAATCTTATTCCCGGCGAGGTGATTTCTGCCATTATTGATGGCAGCAATGAGTTTATCGATAAAATGAGAGATCTGGGGATAAACATTCATCTAACTGGAGGCGAAACTGCCGATGTCGGTGATCTCGTCAGAACAATAATTGTCGACTCTACAGTAACCGCTTCTGCCCGGAAAAAAGATATTATAGAAAATAACATTCAACCCGGCGATGTAATAGTTGGTCTCGAATCTTCAGGAAAAGCTGTTTATGAAAACCAATACAACGGCGGAATGGGGAGCAATGGACTTACTTCAGCACGACACGATGTGTTTTCAAAAGAAATTGCCAGAAAATATCCTGAAACTTATGATAATGATATTCCTGATAATCTGGTTTATTCCGGGAAGATGAAGCTAAGCGATCCGGTGCCCGGAACAGATATCGATGCGGGAAAACTTGTGTTGTCTCCCACCAGGACCTATTTGCCTGTGATGAAAAGCATACTTCAGAATTACAGATCGCAGATTCACGGACTAATCCATTGTTCCGGCGGTGCCCAGACTAAAGTTCTTCATTTTACCGGCAATTTGCATATTATAAAAGATAATCTTTTCCCCCTGCCCCCACTTTTCAAACTCATAAAAGAACAATCGGGTACCGAATGGAAGGAAATGTATGAAGTTTTTAATATGGGTCACCGCATGGAACTCTATGTTCCTGAAAGCATAGCTAAAGGGGTTATTTCCATCTCAGAAAGTTTTGGGATCAAAGCCCGGAAGATTGGATATTGCGAGGCAAGTGACCACAAAAAACTAAGCATTCGATCTGAATTCGGAGAGTTTTTATACACCTAGGTATATTTATTGCAGAGTTGCGCATTTTTTTGCTGTAGAGCGCAAGATTTTTCATCCCTTCAAAACCCCACCCCAATACCACATTATCACACTACTACATTATCACATCAACAAATTGCCACACCAATACCACCCCCATTGCCAAATCCTGAAATTTTCGTAGCTTTGCAAACGCAAATTGAAAAAATAAATGGCTAATCTGATAATAGATAAATTGCAGGGAGTGAAATCGAGGTTTAATGAAGTGGCTCAGCTCATTACTCAACCCGATGTTGCTTCTGATATGAAAAAATATATCAAGCTTAACAAGGAATACAAACAGCTCGAACCCATTGTTGAAGCTTACGATGAGTACGAAAATATTCTCAGTAATATTAAATCAGCAAAAGAGATTCTGGCTGAGGAAAAAGATGAGGAGATGAGAGAGATGGCTAAAATGGAACTGGATGAGCTGAATTCCAAAATAGAGCCCCTCGAAGACAGCCTTAAAGTTCTTTTACTCCCCAAAGATCCCGAAGACGATAAAAATGCCGTGGTTGAAATCAGGGCAGGAACAGGAGGCGATGAAGCTTCAATTTTTGCCGGGGATCTGATGAGGATGTACACCAAATTTTTTGAAGTCAATAAATGGAAATACTCAATCACCAGTTTCACCGAGGGAACCGTGGGAGGATATAAAGAAGTAATAATGGATGTAACCGGCGACGGCGTTTACGGTATTATGAAATACGAATCAGGGGTTCACCGGGTTCAGCGGGTTCCCCAAACCGAAACCCAGGGTAGAGTGCATACATCTGCAGCAACCGTGGCAGTGCTTCCGGAAGCCGATGAATTCGACGTTCAGATTAATGAAAACGATATACGGAAGGATACCTATTGCTCTTCAGGACCCGGGGGTCAGTCGGTTAACACTACCTATTCAGCCATCCGGTTAACCCATGCCCCAACAGGAATCGTAGTAACTTGTCAGGATGAAAAATCCCAGATAAAGAATCTTGAAAAAGCCATGAAGGAATTGCGAACCAGAATTTATAATCTTGAATACCAAAAGGTTATGGACGAAATCGCTTCCAAAAGAAAAACTATGGTTTCTTCAGGCGACCGTTCTGCAAAAATCAGAACCTATAATTATCCGCAAGGAAGAGTAACTGACCACAGAATAACCCTAACCCTTTATAATTTACATGGAATTATAAATGGCGACATTGGCGAAATAATTGAAAAACTAAAAGTGGCGGAAAATGCTGCTAAATTAAAAGAAAGCGGCATCGCATAATATTATGAATTCCAGGCATTTACTGAATCAGATACGGCAGAAGGAAAGTTACCTTTGTATTGGTCTCGATACTGACTTTTTTAAGATTCCTAAATTCCTTCTGGAGTTTGAATACCCTCTTTTTGAATTCAATAAAAGAATTATTGCTGCCACTTCTGATATCGCTATTGCCTATAAACCCAATCTGGCTTTTTACGAGAGCCTCGGCTCTGCAGGATGGATGAGCCTTGAACTCACGGTAAATTATATCAAATCTCATCATCCCGAAATATTTGTTATTGCCGATGCCAAAAGAGGCGATATTGGAAATACATCAAAGATGTATGCCTCTGCTTTTTTTAATCACATGGATTTCGATGCTATTACCGTAGCGCCTTATATGGGAAGCGATAGCGTTATTCCTTTTCTTCAGTACGATGGAAAATGGGTGATTCTTCTCGGTCTTACCTCGAATGATGGCTCCCAGGATTTTCAAATGCAAAAACTGGCAACAAGCAAGCGCTTTCTTTATGAAGAGGTTATGCTTAAAGCCAGTGAGTGGGGAAACACCGATCAACTGATGTTTGTGGTTGGTGCTACACAGTCTGACCGGATTAAAAAACTTCGCAAAATCATCCCCAATCATTTTCTCCTTATTCCGGGAGTCGGAGCCCAGGGAGGAAGCCTTAAAGACATTTCACTGGGAGGCATGAATGCCGAATGCGGCATAATTGTCAATTCCAGCCGGAATATTATTTATGCCGACGGAACAGAAAACTTTGATAAAGTTGCGAGAGATAAATCGCTGGAAATCAAAGCAGAAATGTCCACCTACCTTAAAAAGAAAAAAATAATCTAAGTTTTTCATGCGTTTTTTTCCTCTTTTTTATATTAAGCTAAAAGAGAAGGTGCAGGGTGCCCGGCTGTCCGATTAGAGTCACCTCAGTTACAATGCCACACTTGTGCTCCTGAAACAAGTAACAGAAACCGCTTATGAAAGAAGAATTTCTGCACTATATCTGGAGGTACAGACTTTTCTCGACAGAATATTTGGTTTATTCTGATCAGAAAATAGAGGTTCTTGAAACCGGTGAATACAATCAAAGCTCGGGCCCCGACTTTTTTAATTCAAAAATTAAAATTGGAGATACGATATGGGTTGGGAATGTGGAAATTCATGTAAAAGCATCCGATTGGTACCGACACAGGCACGAGCACGATAAAGCTTATGAAAATGTAGTGCTTCACATGGTGTATGAAAATGACCGGCAGGTTTTCAGGGGAAATGGCGAGGAAATTCCCACCGGAAGATTATTGTTCGATCCCGAAATATTTAAAAGATATGAAAGCCTTATTCGTCTTGAAGAGGATAAAATATGCTACCATCATTTTGCCAAACTTGACAAGGTTCTCTACATCGACTGGATTGAAAAACTTGAATTTCAACGACTTGAAAGAAAAACTCAGATAGCCGGCGAAATATTAAAAAACAATAACCATCATTGGGAAGCTACCTTATATGAAATGCTTGCCATGTCGTTTGGAATGAAATTGAATGCTGAAGCCTTTCGTTTGCTGACGAAAATGGTGCCCATTGAATTTGTGCTTAAAAATCGTCAAAATACAAAAACATTATTGGCAGCCTTTTATGGCAAAGCAGGTTTCCTTGCGATTAATAACAACTTTTTCAAACAAGATAATTCCTGCCTAACTGCAGAATATAATGCAATAAAACAACTTCTTCCCAAAAATTTCCTTGAAGTAAATATATGGAAGAAAATGCGTTCCAGACCATCGGGTTTTCCTGAAATACGAATTGCACAGTTTATAAACCTGGCAAGGAATACTTTTCCGCTTTTTGAAAATTTGAAAAGAACAGAAAACAGTGCAAGGCTCCGGGAAGTTATTCAAAGTGGCATAAAAACAAATTTTGAAGAAATTACAGGTTTTCTCTCAGATAATAAGACATTAAGGAACGATCCTGGCAGTAAAACTATTGATTCCATAATTATAAATTCAACTGTTCCTCTTCTGTTTTATTATGCCAACTTTATGAAAAAGGATGAATTAATTCGCCGGAGCATAAATATATTAACTGAACTTCCCCCTGAAAATAATGAAATTCTAAAAAAATGGTCTAAATTTGGAATTGAAGCAAACCACGCATTCGATTCACAGGCATTAATTGAATTGAAAACGCAATTTTGCGATAAACATAGATGCACTGAGTGCATAATAGGTCATAAAATATTAAGCGTTGAAGCAGGTAAATAAAAATATAAGAACAGCATATATATCAATTAGCTTGTTACTTATAATAATCGCCATAGGTGTTACCGGGTTTATCGTTATGGGCTATACTTTTACCGAGGCTTTTTTTATGACTATTATAACCATTGCCACGGTAGGCTTTAAGGAGGTTCATCAACTCGATCCCAGTGGAATGTGGTTCACTTCTATGCTTATAATATTTAGTTTTGGTATATTTGCATACGCAGCAACTACTTTTGGCCGCTATCTTATAGATGGGGTTTTTACAAATTATTACAGGGACAATAAATTGAAACGGAAAATTGACAAACTAAAAGACCATGTGGTTATTTGTGGTTACGGAAGAAATGGAAAACAAGTAGCCATTGAACTTTTGGAACATAATGTACCTATTATAGTTTTAGAAAAGGATCCTGTCTCCATTGCTGCCTTGCAGGAATCGGGTTTGCTGTTTATTGAAGGTGATGCGACCATGGAGGATGTACTTACTGCTGCCAACCTGAAAGACGCAAAAGCTTTAATTACCACATTGCCTGTCAATGCCGATAATCTTTTTGTTGTTCTTTCTGCCCGGGAAATTAATCAAAAAATGACCATTATCAGCAGAGCTTCCATGGATCATTCAGACACCAAACTGAAAAGAGCCGGAGCAGACAATGTTATTATGCCGGATAAAATTGGAGGACAGAGAATGGCAAAACTGGTCGCTCAGCCCGATATTGTGGAGTTTCTTGAATACATTATGATACAAAGTAAAGAAAACGTAGTTCTGGAAGAAATAAACTGTAAAAAACTTGCCAATTGTTTCGACGGAAAATCAATCCGGGAACTCGATGTCAGAAATATTTCAGGCGCTAATATAATCGGACTTAAAAGAGGTGATAACTCCTTTGTTATCAATCCTCCACCCGAATTAATCCTTAGCTCCGATGATCAAATTTTTGCACTTGGGACTAAAAGTCAAATGAAAAATTTAGTTCAGATTATTTCTTCCATTTAATTTATCAAAAAGCAATTCTGAGAATACTTTTTCCGGGTCGCATAATTTATTGCTGAATTGTTTTCTTATTACTGGTAGTATCACTTTGGAGCTTAAATAATTCATGCAAATAATTCTTGTCAAATAATTGTAATATTAAAATAAATCCCTACTTTTGCAGTTCTAAAAAATTGGAGAATAAAATTTTAAATAAATAAAGAATGTATTTAACTGCGGAAAAGAAAAAGGACCTCTTTAAGAAGTATGGCAAATCAGAAGCTGATACTGGATCTTCTGAATCTCAAATAGCACTTTTTACTACCAGAATTAATCATCTTACTGAACACCTGAAAATCAATAAGAAAGATTACAGCACTCAACGTGCCCTGCTAAAACTCGTTGGTAAAAGGAGGAGTCTGCTCGACTATATGAAGGATCGGGATATTGAGAAGTACAGAGCTACACTAAAAGCATTAAATTTAAGAAAGTAACAAAGAGAGGCAATTAATTTGCCTTTTTTTGTATATATACCGTGACGAAATAACAATCGATAAGAAAATAATATGTATAAGCTAACACAAAAGAATATTGACCTGGGTGACGGTCGCATTATAACCATTGAAACTGGAAAACTAGCAAAACAAGCAAATGGATCTGTTGTAGTAAAAATGGGAGACACTATGTTGCTTGCAGCAGTTACTGCAGCGAAAGACGCAAAAGAAGACGTAGATTTCATGCCTCTGTCTGTTGAATATAAAGAAAAATATGCTGCCGCTGGCAGATTCCCGGGTGGTTTTATGAAAAGAGAGGCAAGACCATCAGATTATGAAATACTTATATCAAGATTGGTTGACAGAGTTTTAAGACCTTTGTTTCCTTCCGATTTTCACGCAGAAACTTTTATGACAATAAATCTTATTTCTGCTGATGACGATATTATGCCTGATGCTCTGGCCGGACTTGCCGCATCTGCAGCACTTGCCGTTTCTGACATTCCGTTTAACGGTCCCATTTCTGAAGTTCGAGTGGCCCGAATTGATGGAAAATTTGTTATCAATCCAACATTTTCAGAATTAACCACTGCCGATATCGACATTATGGTCGGTGCTACCAAAGACAATATCATGATGGTAGAAGGTGAAATGGATGAAGTTTCTGAGGAAGAAATGATTGAAGCCATCAAGATTGCTCACGAGGCTATCAAAGTTCAATGTATAGCTCAGGAAGAACTTGCCGCTGAACTCAATATAACTAAAAGTGAATATTCACACGAAACTCAGGATGAAGACTTACGTGCACGTATTGAAAAAGAATTGTATGAAAAAGCTTATGCAGTTGCAAAATCAGGCAATAGAGATAAGCATGCAAGAATGGAAGCCTTTGAGAACATAAAAAATGAATTTACTGAAAAACTTACCGAAGAAATTGGTGAAGAAAACGTAAACAAAGGTTTTATTGGAAGATATTATCACGATGTTGAGAAAAAAGCAGTAAGAAACGCAATCCTTGACGATGGGATAAGACTGGACGGAAGAAAAACAAATGAGATCAGACCTATCTGGTGCGAAATCGATTATCTCCCCAAAGCACATGGTTCTTCTATCTTTACCAGAGGCGAAACTCAGTCGCTTACTACCGTAACACTGGGAACCAAAATGGATGAAAAAATGTTTGATGAGGTTCTTATTAAAGGCAGGGAGAAATTTACCCTCCATTATAATTTCCCTCCATTTTCAACAGGTGACGCACGCCCTAACAGAGGAACCGGAAGAAGAGAAATCGGACATGGTAATCTGGCTCATCGGGCCTTGAAAAAAATGATCCCAAATGAAAAGGATCTTCCTTACGCAGTAAGGGTAGTTTCTGATATTCTCGAATCTAACGGATCTTCCTCCATGGCGACAGTTTGTGCTGGGAGTCTTGCCTTAATGGACTCAGGTATTAAAATGAAAAAACCAGTTTCCGGAATCGCTATGGGATTAATTTCCGACAATGCAACAGGTCGTTTCGCTGTTCTTTCTGATATTTTGGGTGATGAGGATCACCTTGGAGATATGGACTTTAAAGTTACCGGTACCAAAGATGGAATCACTGCCACTCAAATGGACATTAAAGTGGAAGGTTTAAGTTATGAAGTGCTTGTAAAAGCATTGCTTCAGGCTAAGGAAGGACGTGAGCATATTCTGAAAATTATGACCGAAACCATTGCCGAGTCACGTCCCGATTACAAACCTCATGCCCCAAGAATTGTACGTATCGAGATACCTAAAGAATTAATTGGTGCCATTATTGGTCCGGGAGGAAAAATTATTCAGGAACTGCAAGCGTCAACAAATACAGTTATCGTTGTTGAAGAAGTCGATAATAAAGGTATTATTGATGTTTCTGCCACCAACAAAGAGTCGATAGATGCAGCCATGGCAAAAATTAAAGCCATAACCGCTGTTCCGGAAATAGACGAAGTCTATAAAGGAAAAGTAAAATCAATCGTCCCATTTGGCGCCTTTATTGAAATTATACCCGGAAAAGAAGGCTTATTACATATTTCTGAAATTGAATGGAGAAGATTGGAAAAAGTTGAAGAAGTCTTAAAAGAAGGACAAGAAGTTGAAGTTAAACTCATCGGAATCGATCCAAAAACCGGCAAGATGAAGCTTTCAAGAAAAGTTCTTCTACCTCGTCCGGAGAGAAATGAAAGTAGAGATTAATAATATCATATCTTAATATTGTATAGAGGCTGTCTCACTTTTGAGACAGCCTTTTTATTTTATAATTTTATGCCCCTCATGCCGGGGCGTTGCATTTACTTTTGTTATTCACAAATTGTTTATTTTATTTGTGTTCATGAGCTAAAGGTTCTTGAAAAGAAAAGTAAACAAAAGATTCAAGAACCGAAGAGGCCAAAGCCGATGAGCTCACGAATCCGCGACTGCGGTGAGTATCAAAATAAGCTCTGTCGTTTTTCATTGCAGCATTCTACCACGTGGCACGCATTTTCATCGGCGCCCGCTCATAATGTCTGGGTTTTGAAAAATCATTATCAATAATAACCCTTTAAAACTAACTTTTGAAAAAAACTTTTGATTAATTAATTCATCCTTAAAAAACATATTTTTTTTATTGGGCGCTTAATTTGAGAATAGTATTTTTGAGTTTTATTCCTCGCAACACAAATTAATAATATTCTCACTTAAGGAATGGCTATAATTAAAACCCTAATAAAATGAAAAAAATATTTCTCTTAAGTTTGCTATTCGCAATTGTTTCATGCAATCAACAAAAAATGGAGTATCCCGAAACTAAAAAAGATAATATCGTTGACAATTATTTTGGTGTTGAAGTCTCCGATCCTTACCGCTGGCTCGAAGACGACAGATCGGAAGAAACTGCCGAATGGGTGAAAGCCGAAAACGACTTAACCTTTTCATACCTCGATCAGATTCCTTACCGAAAAGATATAAGAGATCGTCTTGAAAAACTATGGAATTTTGCCAGAATGGGAACTCCCTTCAAAAAAGGAGATTATTATTTCTATTCCTTAAATAACGGCTTACAAAATCAAAACGTGATGTATAAAACCACGGATCTGAATGAAAAAGGTGAAATTTTTCTGGATCCGAATACTTTTTCAGACGATGGTACCGTGGCTCTGACAAATTTTTCTGTGTCAAAGGATGCAAAATACGTAGGATATGGTATTGCCAGAGCTGGTTCAGACTGGAACGAGTTTTTGGTGAAAGATGTAGAAACGGGAGAGTTATTGCCAGACCAGCTTCAATGGATTAAATTTTCAACCCTGGCATGGTATAAAAACGGATTTTTTTATAGCAGGTATGAAAAACCAAGCGATGCATCAGTTTTAAGCGGATTAAATGAAAATAATAAACTTTACTACCATGTGGTCGGAACATCACAGGAACAGGATAAATTGATTTATGAAGATCCTGAGAATCCGGGCTGGAGTTTCAGGGCTCAGGTGTCTGAAGACGAAAAATACCTGATTATTTCTGTAGTTGAATCAACTTCAGGAAATGGATTATATTTCAAGGACCTGACAAAAAAGTCTGATGAAATACAAAAAGTTGTCGAAGATTTTGAGAGCGATTATTATTTCATAGGTGCTATTGAGGATCAACTCTACTTCCTTACAAACCATGACGCGCCCATGTATAAATTAATTACCATTGATCCTCAAAATCCTTCAATGGAAAATTGGAAAAATATTGTGGATGAAAATGAAAATCAGGTACTTAAATCCTGCAGCTTTGCCAAAGCAAACTTAATCCTTGAATATGAAAAGGATGCCAGAAGTCTGATTGAAATTTATTCCCAAAATGGTGAATTCATAAGAGAGCTTGAATTACCTGGAATTGGATCATTAGCCGGACTATCCTCAAAAGAAGATAGCAATGAAGTGTTTTATTCATATACCTCCTTTAACGTACCTACTGAAGTTTACAGCTACGATACTGAAAGCTTTAAATCGGAACTTATTTTCCGTCCGGAAGTCGATTTCGATGTCGACAACTATGTAACAGAACAAATCTTTTATGAAAGTAAAGACGGTACCAAAGTTCCTATGTTTGTTGTTCATAAAAAGGGTTTGAAACTTGACGGCAAACGCCCTACTTTATTATATGGATATGGTGGATTCAACATTACTTATACACCATCTTTTAGCGTAAACAATCTTATTTTGCTCGAAAACGATGGCGTTTATGTTTTGGCAAATATCCGTGGTGGTGGAGAATATGGAGAGAAATGGCATGAGGCAGGCACCCTTCTTAATAAACAAAATGTATTCGACGATTTTATTTCGGCCGCTGAATATTTAATTGACAATAAATACACTTCCCAAAAACGACTTGCCATTTATGGAGGATCCAATGGAGGTCTTTTAGTAGGAGCTGTAACAAATCAACGACCCGACCTTTTTGCAGTTGCGATGCCGGCAGTAGGCGTTATGGATATGCTTCGGTTTCATAAATTTACTATTGGTCATTATTGGGTAAGCGACTATGGATCAAGCGAAAATGAAGAGCAATTTCATTATTTAAAAAATTATTCACCCATTCATAATATAAGTGAGGAGGCAAAATATCCGGCTATTCTTGTTACTACCGCAGATCACGACGACAGAGTGGTTCCGGCACATTCATTTAAATATATTGCTACACTTCAGGAAAAGTACAAAGGAAAAAATCCAGTACTTATCCGAATCGAAACAAATGCCGGTCACGGAGCAGGTAAACCTATCTCCAAAACTATAGATGAGTATGCTGACAAATGGGCTTTTACATTTTATAATATGAAGGTTACACCTATATATGGTAAGAAGTAAGTTGAGTAAGTTGAGTGAGTTGAGTGAGTTGAGTAAGTAAAGTAAGTTGAGTAAGTAAAGTAAGTTGAGTAAGTAAAGTAAGTTGAGTAAGTTGAGTAAGTTGAGTAAGTTGAGTAAGTTGAGTAAGTAAAGTAAGTAAAGTAAGTTGAGTAAGTAAAGTAAGTTGAGTAAGTAAAGTAAGTTAAGCAGGTAGGACAGTATCTCACCCACTAAACCACTAAACCACTAAACCACTCAACCACTAAACCACTAAACCCACTAAACCACTAAACCACTAAACCCACTAAACCACTAAACCACTAAACCACTAAACCACTAAACCACTCAACCACTAAACCACTAAACCACTAAACCACTAAACCACTAAACCACTAAACCACTAAACCACTAAACCACTAAACCACTAAACCCACTAAACCCAAAACGTGAATTACCTGGTAATAGAAGGAAATATAGGCGTAGGTAAAAGTTCCCTGGTGAAAATGCTAAGTGCTGAAATGAGTTCCCGTACTATTTTCGAACAATTTGAGGACAATCCGTTTTTGCCCAAATTTTACGAAAATCCGGAACGATATTCATTTCCATTGGAATTATCTTTCCTTGCCGACAGGTATAAACAGCATAAAACGGCTTTATCTAACCTGGATATGTTTGCACCTTTATCTATAGCCGATTATTATTTCCCCAAATCTTTAATATTCGCCGGCGTTACTCTCGAAAAGGATGAATACACATTATACCGCCAACTCTTTGATATTATATATCAGCAAATTCCTGTCCCTGATTTATATGTATATATTCATTCTCCCGTTCATCGACTACTTGAGAATATTGAATTACGAGGAAGAGATTACGAGAAAAAAATAGAGGGCAGCTATTTAAAAAAAATACAGGATGGTTATTTTGAATATATGAAAAGCCGCACAGACATGAAGATTTTGATCATAGATTCAGAAAAAATCGATTTTGTTAATAATGAAAAGGATTATGTTTTCATAAAAAATCTTATTTTTAACAAAGAATACGAAAAAGGAATTACCAGAATATTAGAACAATATTAAGTAGAATGCCTATATTTGCTTGTTTTTATAGAAAAACATTTATAAGTTTGTAGTATTATTAAAAAGTAGAAGAAAAACATGTTTAATCACTAATAACCAGTACATTATGAAAAAAATTAATTATTTAGTGCTATTTACGTTTGCTGTTTTGATGCTAAGCAGTTGCGGTGGCCTTAACAAAATGCAGGATATGTCTGCTGATGTTTCTTATAAGGTAAGCCCCGAACTACTAGAAGAACACGGTGATAAGGTAGCTGTTAAAATCGATGTTAAATACCCTGCAAAATATTTCAATAAGAGCGCTATCCTTACCGCTACCCCAGTATTAAAGTATGAAGGTGGTGAAACTGCATATGAAGCAAAAAAACTTCAGGGAGAAAAAGTTGAAGCAAATAATCAAGTTATTGCTTTTACAACTGGCGGATCTTTCTCATATACCAGCACTGTTGATTTTAACGAGGACATGATGAAATCTGACCTGGTTATTAGGGTAAGCGCTGAAATGAAAGGTAAGACTTTGGATTTCGAAGACTACAAAATTGCAGAAGGTGTAATTGCCACTCCAAAATTAGTAGTTGTTGATCCTAAGCCTGTTATGGTTGGAGATAAATTCGAAAGAATTGTTCCTGAAACATACAAAGCAGATATTCATTATCTTATCAACAAAGCTGACATCAGAAAATCAGAGCTTACTTCTGAAGATATTGTTGGTCTGACAGAATATGTTAAAAAAGCAAATGAGAACGAAAGAATCAACCTTAAAGGTGTACAACTTTCTGCTTATGCTTCTCCAGACGGAGAATTGGACTTAAATACCAAACTTGCTGAAAACAGACAAATTTCTGCAGAGAAATACCTTAAGGCAGAACTTAAAAAAGCAAAAGTTGAAGCTGGTAACGCTGAAGATTTCATGATGAAAAACTTCACTCCTGAAGATTGGGATGGATTTAAAACATTGATGGAAGCAAGTAATATTCAGGATAAAGAATTAATTCTTAGAGTTCTTTCTATGTACTCAGATCCAGTTGTTAGAGAAAAAGAAATCAAGAATATTTCAAAAGCTTTTGAAGCAATTGAAGTTGAAATTCTTCCTCAATTAAGAAGATCTAAGTATCTTGTTAATGTTGATCTGGTTGGTTATACTGATGATGAACTTAAAGCGCTTTGGGCTTCAGATGCTGACGCACTTAAACTTGAAGAGATTCTCTACACCGCTACTTTATTTGAAGATCTGGATACAAAATTAGCGATTTACAAAAAAGCAAGTGCTAATTTCCCAAATTGCTTCAGAGCTATTAACAATGTTGGTTATATTCTTGTTCTTCAAGGGGATGCCGAAAATGCAAAAGTTGCTTATGAATCAGCTAAAGAACTTGCAGATAATGACATTGTAAACAATGGACTTGGATGCTGTGCACTTATGATGGGTGATGTTGAGGCTGCAGAACAATTATTTACTTCTTCCATGGGCGCCGGTGATGCTGTAAATTATAATCTTGGAATTATTAAGGTTATGAAAGGCGAGTATGAAGCTGCTGCTAACTATTTTGGAAATACTGACGAAATTAATACCGCACTTGTAAAATTGCTTCGTGATGATTTCGAAGGTGCTATGGCAACAATCAACAAAGTAAAATGTGAATGTGCTACAAAATATTATGTAAAAGCTGTTATCGCTGCTAACATGGATCAGGATGATTTAGCTTTTGAGACTTTAAAACTCGCTACTGAAAAGAAAGCTGACTTTAAAGCTCGTGCAAAAGTTGATATGGAATTTGCAAAATATTTTGAAAATGCAACTTTCAAGACTATCGTTGAATAATTAATTTTTTCAATCCCATATAAAAAAGAGGCTGTCTCAAAAGTGAGACAGCCTCTTTTTTTATTTATAACCTTAACAGCTTACCTTATATCTTTTTAATTATGAAGGTTTTACATCCAGCTTATGCAAATATCTGATTATCTTTATTGAAATCTATGACCAGGTTGGTCGGGCGGATATAATAAGCGAAGGTAAAACCTTTGGGTGCTCAAAACCATATTTTCTCATGGAACGCTCCCATAAGCTGCGCACTTAATCTATTTACACAAGTCTGTAGCTGTCAAACTTAGTTTTACAAGCATGAATTTAGTGTAATCCCAGCTTCTCTGAATAAATGAATAAATAATTATTACCGGGTATTTTTATAAACTCCTGTTTTTTAATAACTCCCAAAGAACAATCCCAATACTCACAGAAATATTAAAGGAATGCTTGGTTCCGTGTTGCGGAATTTCTATACAAAAATCACTTTCATTAATCACTTCCTGCTGAACCCCATTCACTTCATTACCAAAAATCAAAGCCAGTTTCATTGATGAATCAAAATCAAATTCTCCCAAGATGCTGCTTCCCTCAGCCTGCTCAACAGAGCAAATGGTATAACCGGCTGTCTTTAGTTCTCTTATTAGACTTAAGGTATCTTCAGCGTATTCCCAATCGACCGACTCTGTAGCTCCCAGAGCCGTTTTGTGAATTTCTTTGTTCGGTGGCTGGGCAGTTATCCCACATAAATACAGTTTCTCAACTCTGAAAGCATCGCAGGTTCTGAAGGCAGAACCGGTATTATTCATACTTCTGATATTGTCTAAAACAACACTTACCGAGTGCCGGGAAGCCTTTTTAAATTCTTCCGTACTAAGACGATTTAATTCTTCTAATTTAAGTTTTCGCATTTTATTCAGCATATCTGCGAATTTATTGAAATAAAAGCTTATCTATCTAGAAAAAAATAGATATTTTCGTTCTTTCTTAAAAAGTTAAATCAAAGTATATAGATATGAATATCCACGAATACCAGGGAAAATCGATTTTACGAGAATTTGGAGTTTCTGTACCGGTAGGTTTTGTTGCCGAATCACCAGAAGCAGCCGTTGATGTCGCAAAAAAAATTATCGCTCAAACCGGTGCCGATACTTTTGCCGTTAAAGCACAGATCCATGCCGGAGGAAGAGGAAAAGGGGGCGGTGTGAAAATCGCTAAATCTCTGGATGAAGTCAAAGAATACGCAAAAGCCATTTTAGGGATGAACCTCGTTACACACCAAACAGGCCCTGAAGGGAAAATGGTGCACAAAATTCTGGTTGAACAAGGTATTTATTATCCGGGTGAAAGCAAAATACAGGAATTCTATATGGGCGTTTTGTTAAATCGGGAGACAGGCAGAAATATTATTATGTATTCAACGGAAGGTGGAATGGATATTGAAACTGTTGCTGAAAATACACCACATCTTATTTTTAAGGAGGAAATAGATCCTAAAGTTGGATTAATTCCTTTTCAGGCAAGAAGAATTGCTTTTAACCTGGGTCTTTCAGGAAAAGCCTATAAAGAAATGGTGAAATTTGTTACAGCTCTTTATAAGGCTTACGAATCATCCGACTCGTCGATGTTTGAAATTAATCCTGTATTTAAAACCAGCGATGATCTGATTCTCGCTGCCGACAGTAAAGTTAATCTGGAAGATAATGCCCTGTTCAGACATAGAAATTATGCGGAAATGAGGGATTTGAGCGAGGAGGATCCTGCAGAAGTTGAAGCAGGGAAAAGTGATCTGAACTTTGTTAAACTCGACGGGAATGTGGGCTGTATGGTAAATGGAGCAGGATTGGCCATGGCAACCATGGATATTATTAAATTATCAGGCGGTGATCCTGCCAATTTCCTTGATGTTGGAGGTACAGCCAATGCTGAAACTGTGGAAGCAGGATTTCGCATTATTTTAAAAGATCCTAATGTAAAAGCCATTCTCATCAATATTTTTGGCGGAATTGTTCGCTGTGACCGGGTAGCCCAAGGTGTGGTGGAAGCCTACCATAGCATAGGTGATATTAGCATTCCTGTTATTGTTCGTTTGCAAGGCACCAATGCAGAGGAAGGGAAGAAATTAATCGACGATTCAGGATTAAAAGTTTATTCTGCAATCACACTCCAGGAAGCTGCTGTTTTGGTGAGAGAATTGGTATAAATGATTTTGTTTTTTCTACGAATTAACTTTTTTTCGCGCAACAGGCATTGTCATACATCTGGCTCCTCCTCCACCTCTGGATAATTCGGAGCCATCGATGGCAATCACATATTTCTTATAATCTTCAGGATTAACCTTTCCAAGTACAACATCTTTGGCTTTGATTATTTCAAAGCCATTTTTGTTCATATCCTCCATGGTGTATTTATTCCGACCGTATCCAATAACCTTTCCGGGAGCTATAGCAAAGAAATTGGCTCCACTGTGCCATTGTTCTCTCTCCATATTCATAGTGTCGTTCTTCCCTCCGCAATAAACCGGTTCCATTTCCATCCCCAATTTTTTCAATACAGCCGGTATATTCTTAACCGATTTTATAGATTTAACCTTTCCATTATCGAGTTCTATATGTATGGTTTCATATCGATTTGGCTGAAGGATTAAAGGCTCATAAACCATGCATTTATCAATATCCAAAAGAGTAAAAGCCATATCCAAATGGATAAACGATTCTGGTTTTGAGGGTAATTCCTGAATAATAATATGCCGATTATCTTTCTTTTCCTTCAAGCTTTCCAAAATAAAATCAATTCCCTGAGATGTAGTACGATTCCCGATACCGCTTATAAGAATATCTTCCCTTGCAATAATTAAATCGCCACCTTCCATGCTGATTTCTTCATTTCTGTATTTCAAATCATCAGCGCTTATTGTTTTTGCCTGAAAAACCGGATGCAAATCAAAAATCGCTTTCATTATCAATGATTCTCTTTCCCTGACCTTACTTGCCATTTTTGATATCAGAACCTTGTCGTATAAAGTCACCGCACTATCGCGGGTAAAGAAAAAATTATGTAGTGGACTTAAGGCAAAATTATCTTCCTTCAAATAATTTGTCAAACTGTCCATTTTTAAAGGCACTCCCTGTATTAGTGAACGGGTAATTTCTTTGGCGTCAATATTCAGAAGTGTATCGGCCAACTGATTTCTGCACTCATTCCCGCATATATCCCTGATTAGCTGCTCTTTAACGCCTTCCAGCTCAAGTACCTCCTGCAATAGTTTTTCAACATAAAAGGTTTTTGTTACTTTCCCCAGAACCTCACTTAGTTGAGAATACTCTTTCTGTGCAACCGATAAGTTTAATATATCAGAATATAGTGCTCTCTCTGCATTTGCAGGAGTCATATTTTCAACTTCAGGACCAGGGGTATGAAGTATAACTGCCTCGAGTTCACCAATTTCTGAATGCACACCCACTTTAATTTTTTCCATATGCAACTTTTTAATTTTTCCAGTACACGGTCCAAAGTAATTTTTTCTTAATCTCCATCCCGACCTTTTTATAAGTCATTTTTCCCGAAGTTAAACTTTTACTATCCATTGATCATTCATTATAGTTAATCCTTATACAAGCAGATTTTTAAAAAGGCTTATTTATTGCTCTTCAATCTACAAAGACTTAAAATGATAAATGTGCTGCGAAGTTAACCAATAGTGTGATGACTAAAAAGTATTATAAATAAAGCTTATGATAAAAGGAACTGAAATTGTGAGAATTATTCCATTTAAAAGCGACATAATTAAATATTCCTTACCAGAGACCCTTACAATTACAGGCAATGTTGTATCCATTGAAGTAGCACCACCACTGGCAATAGGTGCAATTTTCCCAAAATACTTTGCAATCTGTGGAGCAAAAATCAGGGTGAGCAACTCACGTATAACATTACTTAGTAATGCAATAATGGCTATTTCGCTTCCAGAAAATTCCGCTATCAGAATACTCGACAAACTATAATAACCAAATCCGGCACCAATAGCAAAAGCGTCTGCAGGAGCTATTTCGCTAAAAAGAAGATTATATAATGCAATTCCGGCAAATGTACCAACAATGGTTGTCAGGGGAATTAGCAGCATACGGGGCTTAGCTGACTTTAAAATATCTCTGATTCTTGGATCACTACCGAAAGATAGCCCAACAAACAGCATTAGCAGGTATAAAGTATATTGCATCAAATCGGGGATATAAAGATTTTCCCAATCAAGATTGACTTGCCCCATTAGAATTCCAAGAACAAAGAAAAATGCGATGGCCAGGCTAGCTTTCATTTTTGAAAAAGATTTTAAAAACAATTGCCGACACTACCACGCTTCCCGCAATAGAAAACAAACTTATAATTAATGACTGAAGTCCAATACTTTGGAAATTATCCATAATCTCCTTATTAGTCCCCACACCTAAACCCATGAAAAACAATAGGATATAAATAATGTATGAGGTAGACTTCTCCGATATACTATTAAAATTCCTGAAGTTTGAAAGCACGAAGCCGAAGCCAGCTCCTATCACCATGAGTATAATTATTATCCACATCTTTTTCTTAGTGCGTTAAATAAGACTTGCCTTTACTTCGATTAATATTTGTAAAGAAGTTCGTTGGGATTATTGATTAAATCCTATCTTGCGGTGTTCTCCATCGCAAAAGGGTTTCTTGTTTGAGGCTCCACAACGACACAAATACATTTTTTCTTCTGTTTGAATAATTTTACCGTCTTTCCCCCTTAGGCTAAAAGCACCTGAAACTTCCAGTGCACTGCCAATTTTAACGGTAAATTTTGTCTTCTCTTTTGTCTCCATATTTTATTTTTTTGCCTGGTCTTCCATTCAGTATAAATCACTATAAAACCTTCATACAATCTACTCATCAACAAACCCAACTTTTCGATGCGTACCGTCGCAAAAAGGTTGAGCATGTGAATGTCCGCAACGACAAAAAGAAGTCATTTTGGTTGCCTTAATCTCCTCTCCGGTGGAATAGTTGACCAGAAAATCACCTTCGACCAAAATGGGTCCATTTTTCATTATTGAAATTCTTGTTGCTACCTGCTTACTTTGTTTTGTATTTAGAAGAGTCTCGGGATTTGCTTCCTCACTGTAATCGGTATTAATACTATCAGGTGCACCTTCAATATCTTTATTATATTTCCAGTATATGGCAGCGGTAGGACATTTATCTGTTACTTCAATAATTTTTTCAGTGCTTGCTCCGTGCATATTCACCCATGGGCGTTGCCGTGGATTATAAACTTCAAGCAATTCACGAAAGCAGGTTGTGGCATGAATGCATTTGGCCGGTTTCCAGAACACTGTTATTTCTCCGTTGGAATATTGTCTGTCGTTGGGATTATCCATTTCAATTAAGCTTAATTTTACACAAAGATAATTTCTTTTTATTTTAAAAGCCTCAGGCATCCTTCCTGTTTTCCCAAAAACCATTCAAATGCACATGAGTTCACCTTAATTTCAATAAAATCTAAATTTATGGTATAAGATTTGAAATAGGGGAATATATAGTATTTTCGTAAAATAATTTTTGAAACTTGATTAGAATTTCCTTCATATCGATAATTCTCTTTTTTATAATAAATTCCTCCACGGCACAAACCTTCAGGTCGGGCGATTCAACCATTAATGTAATGAGGGCCATAATTGTCGGGCACGATACTATTCTTGTATCTGATATACCGGAGGTAAATATTTATCCCCGAAGAGAATTCAAAAATCGTTTCCAGTATTATCGGTACAGAACCCTGATACGTAATGTTAAAGCTGCATATCCTTATGCCAAACTTGCAAGTGAAAAGTTGCTGGAGCTGGACAAAAGACTCGCAAATATGTCATCCGAAAGACAAAGAAAGGCCAACATAGATGAATATGAGAAAGAACTAAGAGAGGAGTTTGAGGACAAATTAACACATCTAACCATTTCTCAGGGTAGAATACTTATTAAGCTGATCGACCGGGAAATGGATCAAACCACTTTTCTGGTAATAACCAACGTAAAAGGCAAATTTAAAGCTGTTTTCTGGCAGGGAGTTGCCCGCATTTTCGGATCCAATCTTAAATCAGAATACAATCCTGAAGATGAAGATGCTATGATTGAGGAAATTATAATTATGATCGAGGCTGGACGCTTATAAATTATTTTGGGGAACAATAGAGAGAATGGAGTATTTGTAATAGGGTCGACGCATATAAAATCTGAATATTTCTAAGGAAGAAATAATTATTCAGCTAACATTGTGTGCTGCATTATGAAAAAAAAAATTTTACCCTGAAAGGGTTAAATATCAATAACCACGGGGGAAACCCGTGGTAAAGAACGCTAACACTCCAACGTCAC
>JAIOZM010000002.1 GCA_021740585.1 Bacteroidales bacterium | reverse complement strand
GTAATATTGAAATTGGAGCTCACATCTGCAGGACAAGCATTATCATCGGTAACGCTTACGGAATATACATTTGGAGAAAGCCCGTTGAAAACGCCATTGTCAATTTGCGTTGTGGCAACCGGATTCAAAGTATAATGCAGGGATCCGGTTCCGCCTATGGCCGTAACAGAAACACTACCGTCGTTGCTGCCATTACAACTGATATCGGTTTCTGCTTCAGATGTTATGCTTACAGGATCGGGATTATCGATAATAATGGCTCCTGAAACAGCTTCGGGACAACCCAAAGGATCGCTTACATTCACAAAATAAGTGCCGGCTGCAATTCCTGTAAAGTCACCGGTAGGTTTTACCTGTATGGCACCCGGATTAAGGGTATAAGTGAGGGGAGCATTGCCACCGGTAGCGGTAACTGTAATGGTTCCGTCGTTGTCGTTATTGCAGAGGATATCGGTAAAATTGGTTGAGGTGATGGTAATGATACCCGGTTCAACAATGGTAAAATTATTGCTGATAACAGGACCGCATAACTCACTATCGGTAAGACTTACGGAATACGTTCCGGGAACAAGTCCGGGGAAGAATCCAGTGGCATTGGTAATACCACCCGGATTAATAGTATATGAATAAGGGCCTGTGCCACCGGCAGCCGTTACGGCTACGGTTCCATCCCCAGCGCCATTACAAGTAATATTTGTTGAAGATTGAGATGAAAAAATCAAAAGAGGAGGTTCTTTTACCTCAAGAAGATTACTTGTGGCTGAAGGACATGAATTAACATCGGTAACATCTACAGAATAAATGCCAATTGGTAAAGCATCAAAATTCCCGGTAGAATTTATGTCAACAGCACCAGGATTTAAGGTATATGTGTATGCACCAGTACCTCCGGCAGCGGTAACATGAACATAACCATCGCTTCCTCCATTACAGCTTACATCAGAAACCGTTTCAGAAATAAAACTTAATAAGCTTGGATCGCTAAGGATTAAATTGTTAGAAACAACACTGGTGAGACAAGTAACATCGGTGAGTGTAATAGTATAGGTTCCGGGACCCAATGGGGAATATATACCTCCGGCACTGGTAATGGCTCCCGGATTCAATTCGTAACTGTAATTTCCTGAACCATCAGTTCCTGTAATTTGTAAAATACCATCTGCAAACCCATTGCATGTTATAGGCGTAATGATTTCACTTGAAATAGATGCCACGTTTGGCTGAGTAACAATCCCTCCATTAAATACCGTAAGTCCATCACCATTAGAATCTTCCACTGTTACATGCCAGGATTTTGCAGTTACTGAATTAAAAGTGTAAAAAGTATCCAAAACAGCAGAATTACTAACAAAGGTTGCCCCTCTAAAAATAGTATATGTATATGGCGCCAAACCTCCTGTAATTCTCACAAAAACGCTTCCGTCACTTCCTCCGTTACAGGTAACGTTAGTGGTAATTATCTCAACAATAGAAGGCTGAGCGAACAGATAGACGCTCTGAGAAAGAAGAAAGAACAATAATATTATATATTTTTTCATATTTGAGATCTTACATTATGCTCTGGCTTTTAAAAATATTTTTACGTTACAGACTCATTTAAGTTGCAGAATATTTACTAATCTTTTAACAGACAATAATTATGTAAATTAAAAATATTGAATGTTTATCAATAATACACCGTCATTCAATAATAGTTTTCAACTATTTACATCTTCACCCAGATAATCGGCAGAAATTTTGCTTGCCGGAATATAGGCTGCAAAATAACCTATTAATAGTACAGTGAACCAAACAAGCGCTATGTCAGGTATCTGATAATGAACAGGATACGCGTCAATAACAAAGGTCCCACTGCCGCCAATCTTAATAATTCCCAGGTATTCCTGAGCAAGACAGATTAATGTTCCCAGAAAAATTCCTGCTGCTGATCCTATAATTGAAATCAGCCAGCCTTCCATTAAAAAAATGCTTTTTAACTGCGATTCATTGGCGCCAAGATTTCTAAGGCTTAGAATATCCTCCTTTTTATCTATAATTAACATGGTAAGTGAACCCACAATATTGAAGGAGGCAATGAAAAGTATAAGTGTCAGAATTAAAAAGGTAGCCCATTTTTCAGATTTCATTATTTTATAAAGAACCTCGTTCTGTTCATAACGATTCAATACTTTAAAATTATCACCTGCAATCAGTTTTACTTGTTGCTGAATTTCTTCCCTGTTGAAGCCATCTTTAATTTTTATTTCCAGGGAGCTGACCTCTTTTGAATACTCGAGGAGGTTTCTGACTATTTGTATTGGAAGAAGGACATATTTAGAATCGTATTCCTGTTCAATGCTGAATATTCCTGAAGGGAAAACGACCGATCTGTTGAAAGAGTTGGTTGGATTAGCCATACTTATATCACCCGTTCGTTTTGGAACATAAAAAATTAGAGGCTGGATAAAATTCAACCCAATTCTTAAGGAGTATGCAATTCCCTGCCCCACAACAGCAAAGACTTTATTGTTGTTTTCAAGCATAAATACACCTTCACGCATCATTGAATCGACACCGGTAACGGCAGCAAACTTGTTATCCACTCCTTTCAGGGTAGCAATAAACTGTCGTTCATCATACTTTATCAAAGCGGTTTCTTCAAGAATTTCTGAAATAGCTTCTATGCCTTCAATTTCGTATAGTTTTGATATTTTGGCATCTTCAGGAAGAAAGGTTTTCCCTTCCACAACGCTTATTTTAAGATCAGGATCGAAGGAATTGATTAAAGACTGGATAACCTGATCAAAACCATTAAATACAGATAAGACTACCACAAGAGCTGTTACACCTACGGTTACACCTAAAATTGAAATAAATGAAATAATATTGATTGCATTTCTTTTTTTCTTTGCAAACAAGTATCGACGCGCTATGTAGAATGAAAAATTCACTTTATTACTTTATGGCCTTTACGATCAATCCGGTACCGGTTTTATGTCTGAATTTTATATCGAGATAATTCAGAATTAAGCTAATAGGGAAGGTAATTAAATAATAGAAAGGTAAAATTATAAAGAAGACTTTACTTATATTCAGAAGACTTATTGGATATTTCATTGATAGTCGCCATGAAATTTTACCCGGACTTCCATACGAATATCTTGATTCGACCTCGGTAAATCCGACTGAGCGCAATTTGTCTTCAATTTCATTTATGTTGTAGCCGTCGCGCACATGTTCATCGATAAAGGATTCCTCATGATCGTCATGCACGTCTGAACCTCCCTGATCAGACGGTGTGGAAATTAACAACACACCGCCCTTTTTTAAGGAAAAATAGAAATTTTGAAAAACTTTTACATCCTCTTCAATATGTTCCATTACATCAACCGACAATATAAGCTTGTATTTGTCTTTTTCTGAGTAGAGGGTTAGATCTGCTACTTCAAATACAACGCGATCGGCCATAGATGTTTTTGAAAAAAAGAGGTTGCAATCCTTAATTTGTTCTTCCTTCACATCAACGGCATAAATTTTGGCATCCCTGAATTTTCTTCCGAGAAAATGGCTGTATTGTCCATATCCCGAGCCCGCATCCAGAAAATAAGAATTCCCGGATAAGGTCTTTTTCAAATTTTTGATTTCCTTTTTAATATGCCAGGTTCGCAATAAAAGAAGGTCGAGAAGTTTGTAAAAGCTTACACGCAGGAAGGCATTTTTATTAAAAACATTACCAAGACTTTTTTTAATGGGGTCGTATTGCATAATTTATTTTTTCAACAGGTCTTCAATATTATTTATATAATCCAGGCTATCGTCGATAAAAAAAGAAAGCTCCGGAACAATCCTTAATTGTTTACCCACCAGTTTACCCACTTCATAGCGAATATGCGAAGATTGGGTTTTTATGAGCTCCATCACGCTTTCTTCGCCTGTTTTTTGAGGTGGGAATACACTTAGATAGACTTTGGCAAGTCCTAAATCGGGGGTAATTCTGACTTTTGTTACACTTATCATTTTGCCATTATATTCCCGGCCCTTTTTTTGGAATATATTTCCGAGTTCCTTTTCAAGCAATCTCGAAACTTTTTTTTGACGAGTTGATTCCATTATATTGATTCTTTTTCCCGGATCCGGTAATTATTATGACCGACAGGATTGGTTTTATGTTGCACTGCAAAAGTAAGTTTTTTTCTAATGCACATTGGAATTGTATGTAAAAGAGTTTCAACCATGAAAAATTAGATGGAAGTTTAATGGATTAGTTTATTAATTTTGCAGTTCAATAATTTCAGGTTGATTTTGCTCAGGTGAAAAATTGGAATAAACGATCCTCGAAGCAGGAAGTTAACAACCATGAATAGATATTATAAATATTGAGCTATGCTTTTTATGGTTTGAGCTCTTGAAGAATAAATTAAAATGGAAACAGTTTTAAGCGGAATCAGATCTACCGGTAATTTGCATCTGGGTAATTATTTTGGTGCAGTTCAGAATTTTTTAAAAATGCAGCAGGAATATAATTGTTACTTTTTCGTAGCCGATTATCACTCTCTTACCACCCACCCAAAACCAGATAACCTGCATAATAATGTTAAGCAGGTTTTTGCTGAATATCTGGCGGCAGGCATCGATCCCGAACTAGCTACTTTATATATCCAAAGCGATGTTCCTGAAATCCCCGAATTGTATCTGCTTCTAAATATGAATTCCTATATTGGTGAACTGGAAAGAACAACCACATTTAAAGATAAGGTAAGGAAACAACCTGAAAATGTAAACGCCGGATTATTAACCTATCCGGTTCTGATGGCAGCCGATATTCTTATACACAGAGCACACAAAGTTCCTGTTGGAAAAGATCAGGAGCAAAATCTGGAAATGACCCGGAAGTTTGCAAAGAGATTTAATCACATGTATGGGGTTGAGTATTTTCATATGCCCGATCCTTTTAATTTTGGGAAAGAGTTGGTTAAAGTTCCCGGTTTAGATGGAACAGGAAAAATGGGAAAATCGGATGGAAATGGCATCTACCTTGCTGAAGAACCAGCCTCAATAAGGAAGAAAGTGATGAGTGCGGTAACCGATTCAGGACCTGTAAAACCAAATCAGGAAATGACTGAACCGGTAAAAAACCTGTTTTATCTTCTCGAACTAATGTCTGAGAAGTCAACCCTTGATCATTTCAGAAATGCCTATAATACCTGCACTATTCGTTATGGTGATTTAAAGAAACAATTAGCAGAAGACATCATTAAGTTTACAGATCCCTTAAGAACCAGGATAAATGAAATATATAACGATGAGGTTTATCTTTCAAAAGTGGTAAAAATGGGGGAGGAAAAAGCCAGAGCAAGCGCATCACAAACCCTAAAAGATGTGCGTAAAATAATGGGCTTTAAAAGTTTTTAACCAGGGTTGTTGCAAGCAGGAAAAACTTCAGCTTACGTATAAAAAATAAAACCGGGTCTGTAAACCCGGTTTGCCCTGAAATAGTCAGGTATATTTTTGCTGGAACTGTTATGTATAGAAATGCAAATTCGATGCCAAACTTGATTATTCCTCTATAATTATTTAAAATTATAAAACATCCGGTACCCTCCAGTCAATTTTGGTTTTCCCTGATTTTTCAAGAAGTTCATTCGATTTAGAGAAATGTTTACAACCGAAAAAACCTGTTCGTGCTGAAAAAGGAGAGGGGTGAGGAGCCTCCAGAATAAAATGTTTTTCCCTGTCTATTAATTCTGCTTTAGCCTGAGCAAACTTACCCCACAGAAGAAAGACAATCTTCTCTCGTTCATCAGAAAGTTTTTTAATAATTGTGTCAGTAAATAGTTCCCAACCCCGATTCTGATGTGAACCAGCCTGATTGGCTCGTACAGTTAGAGTAGCATTTAAAAGCAATACTCCCTGAGAAGCCCAGTAATCGAGATTCCCATGATTCGGAACCGGGAATCCCAAATCAGATTGAATTTCTTTAAATATATTTACCAGTGAAGGTGGTGGTTTAATTCCAAATGGAACAGAAAAACATAGTCCATGTGCTTGTCCGGAACCATGGTAGGGATCTTGCCCTAAGATGACGAGTTTTACACTTTCAAAAGGCGTTTGATTAAAAGCATGAAAAATATTACTCCCGGCCGGGTATACTATATGATGCTTTTTTTCTTCAATTAAAAAGGATTTCAAATTCAGAAAATAGTCGCGATTGAACTCTTCTGAAAGGATGTTTTTCCAGCTTTCATGGATTTGGGGATCGATTTTTTCCATAGAAACGAAATTAGGAAAAGATGTAGTTCTATACAATAATAGTCGAATGTTTAATTAATATTCGCTCTCAGGGTAACTATAAAATTTCTTCCCGGTCCGGCGATGCCCGACGCGAATGGCTTGTAAAAGTTGTCAAAAATATTTTCCACGGCAATTTGAAGCAGGAATAGTTCGTTCAACTGGAAGCTTGTCCGAAGGTTTAGGGTGTACCAGCCCGGCCAACCATATTCTGTGGCTTCTTCCTCATTATCTTCACCAAATGGATTAATGTCTTCCATTTTCTTCCATCCATTATAATCAACAAACATTTCAGTAATATTATTCTTCATTTTATATTTTATGGTAGTCCTTCCAAATATCGGAGGAATATGTCCCAGGGGAACATTCTCAGTTTTATTCAATCCTTGAGTGAAGTTCAGGGTAGATTTAAAATTCAAATTAGAGTTAAGATCTGAGATTAGATTCATCGAGATTCCACGAATATAGGCTGAAGAAGCGTTAGAATTTGTTATTATTTTATACATATCGCCGTCGTATTCTAAACTATCAGAACCATTTAAGCTATAATCTGTCCTTACAATTGCATCAGTCAGGAAAGTATAGTAAGCGGTGGCATTTAATTGAATATAACCTTCAATAGTTTTAGAGAATCCGAGTTCGAAATTATAGCTATACTCCGGTTTAAGATCAGAATTAGGAACGGTAACAAGGTTGTTTTTAGCCCGTACTTTTCCGTAATCATCTATATTGGGATTGCGAAAACCAGTGGAAGCTATGGTTTGAATTTTCCAGTTATTCCCCGGAGAATAAACCATACTTAAACTACCTGTGAGAGCTCCATTGTTGATGTCTATATAACTATAAGGGAGCAAAGCCCCCATACCTTCAGCCAGGAAATCGGAGTGATATTGTCCGTAATGATAGCGTGCCCCTGTGGAGAATATAAATTTTTGATTTAAAAACCATTTGTAATTACCGTAAGCAGAATACGACCAGGTTGAGCTCCCTCCATCAGGATATCGGGTATCAGCTATTCCCCTGTCTAAATTTATAATATTCTCGTAATACGCACTTGATCCAAGGGAATTATGATTTACTTCAAGTCCATAATTAATTCTGTTTTGAGAATTGATTAATTTTAATAAATCGATATTCAGACTATATACGTCAACATCTTCCCTTTGAACCATTCGTTCAGCAGCATCAAATTTTCGGGTAAATCTGTCTTCATCAATTCGCTGATATGCCAGAATGGAAGTCATGTTCGTAAACAAGGCATTGTCTTTTTTAATCACAGATTTTAATGAGGTTAACAAACGGTTTTGGGGACCGTAGTAATACTCTGCATAGGCCAGATCGTCGCCGGAATAATCATTGAGCATATCAAGACGGTCGATTTCAGAAGAGGATGAGAATTGAAAATTAAATACCCAATCATAATACCTGGAAGGAGAATACTTGATTTTTTGTAATAAATCCAATTGTGAATAGCCTGTATTCAGCTGTGTATAAGGATCAGGGTTTTCCATAGTAAGGTCCTTGTTATCTACATTTGCAACATAATGGGTTATTTCACCAAAATCGCCGTAAAAAGGATTTTTGAATTTTCCCATCCTTACATCGCCAAGGTCTTTATAAGAAACAGAACTTAGAAAAGCAATATTTTTAAATCCGTTGTTCATATTGAAATGGGCAATTTTTCCTGAATTTGCTGAGGAATAACTAGTGAACGCCTGGGCATTAAAATTATAATTCAGGCTATCCGGACTAAAAACGGGTTCTTTTGTATAATAATGAATAACACCGCCCAGAGCATCACTTCCATAAATCAGAGATGTAGGTCCAAAGGTAACTTCAACCCGGTCGAGTATAGAATTATCGAGTGTTATTGAATTTTGTAAATGACCGCTTCTGTATATAGCATTATTTAGCCGAACACCATCAACAACAAGTAAGACACGGTTTGCCTCCATTCCTCTTAAAATTGGACTTCCCCCTCCTCCCTGTGATTTTTGAATCACCAGATTTCCTGAGGATAAAAGTATATCGGCAGCAGTTTGTCCGGTATTATACATTAGCTGTAATTTGTCTAATACATCTATCTGGTAGGCGACATCTTTCTTGTTTTCCCTCGATTTGGTAGCCGAGATAACATATTCGTCGATCAGTATTATTTTTTTACTTAATAAGATCCTTTTTCTGCCCGATAAATCGCTTTTTAAAAGCCCTATTGAGATAAAAGAGGGGTGTTGAAAAAAAATACTGTCGTTCTCCCTGAAAATGCTGATATTTGCTATACCATTTGCATCGCTTAGTGTTGCAATATTTCTTTCGGAATTATATAGGGCAACATTACTCACCGGCTCATGGGAAGAACCGTTTAAAACTGAAATGTTTTGTGCGTTTACACAGAATGTCTCCAATAAAATGAAGGCAATAGAAAACAGAAGAATTTTCATAGGATGTTAGTTAGATGCGAATAACATCAAAAATTATTCCAAATCGCAAAAAATAAATAAGTTTAATAAAACCAATTGTTTTAAGTACCAATTAATGAACTCAATAAGACGAATCATATTAATATTAAGTATTTCTTTGATTCTGGTGGCAGCAGTCCTTGGAATTTTGTGGTTGAGAACAGAGAGCTTTACAGATAATAATCCGGGCGACTTCATTCCTGAGAGTTTTATACTTTGCCTTAAAACGGATAATCTCCTTAAGATTGAGGAAAGTATAACGGAAAGGAATGAAATTTGGAAGGAATTTAAGCTAAACGAGAAATATACTAATTTTCACAAGTTTGATAAATTTCTGATAGATTTCGATAGCCTCAGGAATATGAATAAAGAACTGGAAGTCCTTTTTACAAATGATGCTTTTATTTCGGTTCATAAAATTAGCGATAGGTATGAATTTCTGGCAAGCTTTGGCTGTCATGGAATAAAAGCCACAGATGTGCTGGTGAAGGTAATTGGCAAAGGACGGCAAGTTTTAAAATCTAAGTTTGAAAATCAAACGGTTTACCAGATAGAAAATGCTGAGGAGGATATCTTCCCGGATCTGTTTTTTTATGAATTCAAGGGAGCATTTGCTGTTTCCTCCTCATTGGAATTGATTAAGGAATCGGTCAGAGCCTCCGGAGCAGAAGAAAAAACCTTTGAAAGCCCCGCGTATAAAAGAATTATTGAAACAGCAGGTAAAGATGTTCCTGCAAACGTATATATCAATTATACCGAGCTCTCAAAATTAACCGGGAAAGTTTTGGAAAGTGATTTACTGATTCCTCTGAATGAACTATTCACAGCTTCAGTGCTCGATCTGGAAATTTATCCTGATAAATTAATTCTTAATGGCTTTACAAGTTTTGAAAATTCGAAGTCATCAACCTACCTGCATTTTAAAATGCCTGAACTGAAGGGAAAATCATTATACCACCTTTTTCCCTCAGGTCCTGTTTACTTTAGTGAAATGAAGGGACAACCAAGTTTGTTAAATGCAGAAGTTAAAAGTGAAGCTGAAAAATTATTTGTGTCCGGATTTGAGAAATTATCGAAGTCTAATTCAGCAAGTCTAATTTGTAAAAGGGGTGAGGATTATAGTAAATATGCCTTTGTAAGTCTGATTTCCGGAGGAAATATGTGGGATTTTCTTACAAATGAAGCAAAAGAAATTCTGGGCTCAGAATATTCCCCGGAGATTAAGGAAATTAGAATTGGAGAAAAGATATTCCCATTCGCTACCATCCATTCCAACACTATTTTGGAAATGATCGGTTTTAATCCCGATACTGAATATGGGGCCTTTATTATTTATGATAACAGTTTGATCTTTGCTGAAACACAAAATGATATTTTATACCTTATTCAGCAAAATGAACTCGGGAACAATTTGTCAAACGACAGGTCATTTAATAATCTGTCAGATAATTTTGCCAGTAATTCAAACGTTTTTTCTTATGTTAATCCAGCTACTTATCTGGATTATTTAACATTGAATTTAAGGCCAGATGCCCTGAAATTCATTACTGAGACAAGAGACAGCTGGAGTAAATTTAATGCACTCAGCTTCCAGAGTACCCGATCTGATAGTCTGCATTATTTCAGAGTTTTTTTAAATTATACCGGAGTTCGGAGTGAAACCGTAAATACAGTTTGGAAAAGAAAACTCGATACAATATCCGTTTTTAAACCGGCTATAGTAAGAAATTATAATAATAAGGATAAAGAAATATTTATTCAGGATGAAGATAGAAATGTTTATCTAATTGGAAATTCAGGAGATATTTTATGGAAAATAAAATCTGATGGCCCAATAATAAGCGACATTATTCAGGTTGATTATTATAATAACGGAAAGTTACAATACCTTTTTAATACAGTTAAAAAACTATATCTGATTGATAGAAACGGGAATTCTGTGGAGAAATTTCCTATAGAATTCATAGCTGATGCTACAGCAGGTAATAGTCTTTTTGATTATGATAATTCAGGCGATTGGAGAATTTCACTTCCATTAAGTAATAAGCAGATTGTTATGTACGATCGTAGTGGAAATGTTGTCTCAGGTTGGAAATTCCGCACTACAGACCATATAATTAATAAGTCGGTTGTTCATACCAAAATAGAAGACAAAGATTTTATAATTGCTAAAGATTCATACCAGATTTATTTTCTGGATAGAAAAGGTAAAAAACGTATTAAGCCTGAACGGCAGATTCATTTTTCAGACAGGAACCAGGTTTTTATAGATAAAACATCAGGTACAGGAAAAGAAAAAGTAATAGCCTCAGATGAAAAAGGAAGTGTGTTTTATTTCTATTTTAACGAAAAAGTAGAAAAAGTAATGGATAATGATTTCCGGGCAGATCACTTTTTTTTGGCTGAAAATATTGTGGGGGATAGAAAAAAAGAGTTTATATTCACAAATGATAATGAATTATTGGTTTATAATTCGGATAAAGACTTACTGTTTTCAGCTACAATACCCGAAACCATTAATTCCCAACCCGTTGTTTATGAATTTAGTACAAACGATAAAAAAATTGGCCTTGTTGCAACCAAAACGGGTAAAATATATCTCTATAATAGTGATGGAACTCTTTATAATGGGTTTCCCTTGAACGGTTCGGCTCTGTTCAGCATATCCTCGTTTCCCGGATTGAAGGACAGATTCAATTTATTAGTGAGTAATAAAGACAACTTTTTGTATAATTATTCCGTAAAGTAATGGATTAATATATTTTACAATGAAAGCAAAACTGAAACACAGGATTTTTACAGGCATTTTTTTGGCCGGAGCTCTGGCAGGTCTGAATTCATGCCTCGATGATGGTTGGGATTTTAATAAAATTTCAGAGGAGTTTGTTCTAACCCCCAGCGTGGCCACGCCTATTGCTTATGGGGAGTTATCTCTTAAAGATATCTTAACAGAGTTTGACAGCACTGGTTATGTGAAGCAATACGACAACGATAGCTTACTGTATATTTCCTATGGGCAAAGTCTGTTTTCTTATTCCGCAAAGGACGTTTTTGATGTTCCGGATCAGGACTTCTCTGAAATTTATATTGAGGCAGACATTATAAATGAGCCTAATTGGATGGATCCATTAGAAGACACAGTTCTTTTTGAAAAAAGAATACAAGGGGATTTTAAATTTGATAATGAGGAAAGATTGGATAGTGCTCGTATCAAATCGATGGATTTGGAAATAAAGGTAATATCTACTTTTAAACATAAAGGTCTTCTTGAGATGTCTTCCGATAGTGTATTTCTGGAAGATGGAGAATCTTTTTCAGACCTAATCCAAATTAGCTCAGCAAATGGGGACTTTGATACTACCTATATTATTAACCTAAGCAATTGTGTTATTTATTTCGAGAATTCGGTACCCGGAAAAACATTTTTGCCTTTGGAAACGGATTTGTTTTTAATTAAATCGGGGAATCCTGTCGGAGCTACCGATTATTGTTCCATCACAATGAGTTTTATTAATATTGAATACAACTCTGCTTTTGGATATTTTGGTATGTATGATCTAATGATTGAGGATGGAGATATTACCATTGAATTATTTGACAATACAGAAATTGACGGGCTGATATCTTTTTATGATCCTCAATTAGTATTAACGGTCGATAATTCTTACGGAGTTCCGGTTCAGGTGGAACTTAAAGACGTTAGTACCTATTCTTCAATAAATGATGTTACAACCCCAATAGTGTTTACGTCCGGGAATCCTGTTAGTATTAATGCCCCGGTACTTGATTCAATAGGGACTTCGGTTGAGACGCCCATATCGATTGACAGAACAAATACTAATATTGCAGAGGCAATTGAAACCTTACCCAGGAAATTTTATTATACGGTTTCAGCAGTTTCAAATCCATTGGGGCCAGGCGATTCCTATAATTTTATTACAGACTCAAGCATTATGGAAGTAGGGGTAGAGATTGTTCTGCCAATTCATTTAAAAGCAGATGAATTTGCCTTAGAAGACACCATCGATTTTGATTTTGAAGATCAGATAGGAACGAATGTAGATTTTATAGAAACCTTCGCTTTAGAATTGGATGTAAGAAACGGCTTACCACTGGAAGTAGGAATGCAATTATTTTTCAAGGATGAGCTTTTCAACATGCTGGATTCAATGTTTGTTGATGATGCATTTCTTCTTTCGCCAACTCTGGATGGTGATGGCAAGGTAGCGGAGCCGGTTGAGTATACCAAAAAAGTAATCTTTGACACAGATAGACTTGAGAAAATTAAAACCACAAAATATTTGTTTGTGCGTGCCTCTCTCAACACAACCGGTGTTGAAAATGGAGATTTTGTGAAATTCTTCGATTATTACAACATTTACTTCAAAGTAAAAATGGAGTCGACCTTTATTATAAATTCCAGAGACCTTTAATATTATACATTATGCAATTACTTATCAAAAGACTCAGAAGTATAATTTTACTGCTATCTCTATTTGCGATATCAGTAAATATGTATTCCCAGGATGTAAATACCATGTATTATATGAGAGGTATTCCACAGGTATATCAGATAAATCCTGCCATTCAACCCGATTGTAATTTCTTCTTTGGTATTCCCGGGGTCTCTCCTTTGAAATTGCAAGTTGAAACCGAATTCGGATTGGAGGATATATTTCAATATGACCCAGATCTCGATTCTTTAGTTAACTTTCTGCATCCAACCTCAGCAGCGGCCATTGGAGGTGAAGAATTCCTGAATCGATTGGACGATATGAATTCATTAAACACAGAAGTCTCAACCAGCCTTTTTTCTATGGGATTCCGGTCTGATAAAACATTCATTACAATAGATGTCAGAGAAAGGCTGAATCTGGGCTTCGACTATTCCAGGGACTTTTTCCGATTACCGATTATTGGACCTGCAGACGGGGAAATATTTAATATGGGCCTTGATATGGATATGTCTCTGTACAATGAAATGTCATTAGGCGTTTCACAAAAGATCGGTGACAAATTAACAATAGGTGTTAGAGGAAAACTCTTATTTGGACAGGCAAATGTTAATACTAATGATCTGAATATACATCTTGAAACCAGCACAGAAACTATCCTTGTTGAGAATAATATTAACGTTCAGACATCAGGGCCATATCTTTCCGACTATGTAGCCTACGCAACAGCAGTTCCTATTGCAACAATAACAGAGAATTTCGAAAATATGGACATTCAAACGCCAGACGTACAAGAAATTACAGGTATGGTGCTTAATACAAAGAATATGGGATTTGGTATAGATATTGGGGCCGATTACAGAGTTTTTGATTGGTTGCAGGTAAATGCCAGTCTTGTAGATTTTGGCGGGATTAAATGGAAAGATGGGATGATTAATATAATTAACACCTCCAGCTATTCCTTCGAAGGCGTGCCGGTAGATATTGCCAATGAAAATTTCTTTGATGACTTTCAGGATAGTCTGATTAATACTTTCGATAATTTTACAGCAACTGATGCGACCTACAGAACAGCACTTCCCACTAAGTTGTTTGTTGGTGCTGCATTATATCCTGCACGATTTGTTAGCTTTGGTGCTTTATCGAGGACAGATTTCTTTGGGGGTGATATACGTCAGCAATTTACTTTTTCAACAAATATTTATCCTATTCGATTGTTAAGTACAAGTTTCTCCTTTTCAATTATCGACGGAACGTATAAAAATCTGGGTTTAGGAGTAGCTCTGAAGCTCTTACCCCTTAATATTTATATTCTTACAGATACAGGTCCGTCTATATACTTTTGGCCTCCGGAGGCACGAATGCTAAACCTTAAGGTAGGAGTAAATCTTATGATGGGAAATCCAAATAAGAGAAGCGAGAATAAAAAAGACAGGGTTTATGATATGCCTTTAGTCGATTAGGATTATTAATTTCTTTATAGATTAATTCTCTTTTTGTATTTTTGCCTGAAATAATTACCTATGTTTTTCAGATTACTTTTAATAATATTACTGGTATACGTTATTGTAAGGTTTTTAACCAGGCTTTTTTCCCCTCCTGCTAATTCAAATACAGGGTATCAGAATCAAAATAAGGAGAAAGAGGGAAGTATTACTATAAAAGATACAAATTCAAATAAACAAAAAATCAACAAAGCCGAAGGCGACTATGTTGATTTTGAGGATGTTTAGCTTTTTACAAGCCTTAATTTTATTTTAATACCTAGCAACCACCAGCAACTCTTTTTTTAGCTTGCTTGGCTGTGATTACTGGTACAGCAGGTACAGCAGTTTCAGCCGATTTTGTATCTACATCACCACCCAAAGCCATTGAAGCACCTTTGCGGAAATTGTATTTGGCAATTTCTTCATCAGGACTTGTTGAAGCTGGGGGAACAGGATTAATTATGGTTTCTGCCCAGTAATTTAATCCACCCTGAAGGACATAATTATTAGAATAACCTAATTGCCTTGTAATCATCCAAGCTTCATTCGATTTCAAGGTGCCATTAGAATAAAAAACATTCATCTTAACCCCCTGATCAAGCAGGTCTACATATTGGTCGGCGAGTAGTTCGGAAAGTGGGATGTTTATGGCTCCCGGCAAACTGAATTTATCAAATTCATCCGGTGTGCGCACATCGATCAATTGAAGTGAAGGATCCTGTTGAACCAGCATATCAGCTACATTATCAGGATGAATATAAGGCTCGTAGCTTACAGCTTCCTGAAGGAGTTGGTTAGCCGTGAGTTTATATTGTTTTGTTTTATTCGATGGCACGGCTGCGATAATCATTGCCATCGGGATAAGGAAACCAGCCAGTAAAATTCTTGAATTCATAATTTTTATTTTTTGTGAACCTGCATAAAAATGCAATGCTCAAAATTAAAAAATAATAGTAAGCTTAAATAATATTTTAATATTCTTCTCTTGGAAATTTCTTTTCAGCCCATTCTCCAACCCAGAACATGGCGAATGCAACCAGCACGATAATTAGAGCCATCAGACCATCTTTAAGACCAAGGGACTCGCTGATTTTTGGTATGCCTAAAAATTTAGCATTATAAAAACCTTCCCAGAGTGCATATCCTTCGCCAAAGATTAATATTCCGATTAAGAGTCCGCCAATAAATACTAAGGCATCAATTTTACCAATGGAAGCAGCACAAAAACTTGTGCCGGGACAGAAACCTCCAAGAATAAATCCGGCCCCCATGATTACACCGCCGGCAATGGCTGAATAAAGGAATGTGGGATTAATATATATTAAACTTAGATCTATCCAGCCAAAAAGACTGAAAAACAATAAGCCTATCATAGCGGTAATTCCTGCTGTAAAAAACACTTTAAGCACAACGGTGTCGTAACCGTAAAACACGCCTGCCAGCTTACGACTCGATGAAAAGCCGGCACCTTCTAAAACAAATCCGAAACCTATACCAATAAGAAAGGCAAAGATCAGATTAGTATCTTGTGAAATTATTTCGTTTGCTGCTAAAGGACCCATTTTAGTATATTTTAAATTTTATCAGTTTCTTTTTAATTCTGCATCTATTTTTGTAATAAATCTAATGTTCGGGATATGAATTTCTCAAATCCAGTTTTTTCGAACAAAATATGCCAGTGCATAGCCAGTTCCAAATATGGCAGCCATAGTTATTATTCCTCCCAAAGATAATACAGCCATTCCGCTAAGGGCAGATCCGCTTGTGCATCCACGTCCCAGTTGGGATCCAAAACCGAAAAGAATACCTCCTGCTAAAGCAAAAATAAGTCTTCTTCTCGAAGTGATTTTTGGAGAATGTTCAACCTTAAACTTTAATCTTCCTGCGAGGGCACCGGAGAGGAATCCACCAACCAATACGCCAAGCATTTCAAAAACCAACCATGATTTCATAGGTTTTGGATGAGCTTCAAGATATTCAACATAAAATGGAGCATTTTCTGCATGACCCGGGGCAACAGCATCAACAGCTGTTACAATAACACTTTTAACAGCACCACTTGCTCCAAGACCCCTCCCGGAGATAAAGTTGGCGGTTAGTAAAACTAAACCCAGCAAAACTCCTGCCAGGTATGGATTCATATAGGTTTTTGATTTTAATTTAGTTGTTGTCATATAACTGATTTTAAACAAATTGTCAATATAGCCATCTGCTGGTTTGGCCGGCAAAAGTAATAATAAATCTAAGCAACACCCCACCAAATAATACCATTATTGCAGGTATTAACAGAGGAATTTTAAACTTCCAGAGTTCAAGTATTTCTATAACAGCGGGTATTATCATTCCAATTAGCACTACCAATACCCAGAATACCGCTGTATATGGTCCGCCCAGAAAAAGGTTTGCAGCCTCAATTTGTACCTGAGTGCTTGCCAGAAGACCCATGAAAAGGTGAACAATCAGAAAAAGTTCTATTCCAATCAGAGCCAGGTCAATGGTAGAGAATGTTTTCTTTTCCAGGTGAGTTTTAGCAAACAGTATATTGGTGGCGGCACCGGTCGATAATCCGGATACGAGAAACAGTGGTCCCAATATAGAGGTATTCCACAGAGGACGTGCATTAAATGCAGAAAGGAGAATTCCGGTGTACATACCAAGAATAAGGGCCGATACCAACATACTCCAGGCTAACACTTTTTTGTACTTTATAAAGAATTCCTCTACTATATCAAGCCAGGGAAATGGCCATTTAAAGTTAGGGTAGACTTTCTTTAAATGAATAGCAGCCCAGATAAAAGATAAAGGAGTTATTATCATCAACACCCAGGCTCCCCACGACATTGGTGACTCTAAACGAATAGTTGTGTATAATCTCCAGAAATAGAGTTTGTGATTTAAGTCTAAAAATAATGAGATTAACCCAATAATTAATAAGGCCGGAACAATTAAAGGAGCTTTCTCAATGGCGGATGGAAACTCCTTTTCTTTTCCGCGAATGCTGTAGAAGGCAGCAAAAAATAAAATACCGGCCGCAAGTCCTCCCAAAAACAGATATAGTGGGATCTCCCAGTGCCAGATATTAAGGAAAGGATCAATTTTGTCATTCATCCTGCCGCTTGTAATAATTTCTTCTCTCATAGTTTTATTTTTTCAATTTAAATGAGATAATAAACCTGGGGCTCTGTCCCGGCTTGAGGGATAAGCGTTTTATATTTTCGGATTTTTAAAATCTCTGAAACCTCGCTTTTTGGATCGTCAAGATCTCCAAAATACATACAATTTGTTGGGCAAACTTCTACACATGCAGGTTGTTGTCCTTTTCCCACGCGGTGAAAACAAAAAGTACATTTGTCAACATGCCCGTCAGGATGAGGATATCTAGCATCGTAAGGGCAGGATGAAATGCAAGCTCCACAGCCTATGCATTCATTGGCGGTAACCAGTACGATTCCTCCTTCAACAATATGACTGGCACCGGTAGGGCAGCAGCGCACACAGGGTGAATTGTCGCAATGATTGCATCGCTCGGAGCGGATTTCCATTTCCAGTTGCGGATAGGTACCATCGTTTACTTCAACAATCCAATCGCGGCAATATCCGATTGGGACATTATTTTCGGTCTGACATGCTACGACACAATCGGAGCAGCCAACACATTTTTTAGTGTCTATTGCCATTGCATATCTCATAGTACGGCCTCCTCTGGTTTTTCAGTTAAAAAGCTAACAAAATTTCCTCTCATTCCGGTTCCTCCCATTATCGGGTCTTCCATTACGTGACTAATTAATTGGGTATCACTGGCTCCCTTCCCGTAAGCACGGGTTAATTGTTTCTGGTTGTGTCCAAAACCGTGAACCATATATACCGAGTCCCACCGAATCCTTTCAGTAACCCTAACCTTAATTGGGAAAGTCGACACAATACCATCCTGATTGATCAACCAGACAGGCTGTGCTTCCTTAAGTCCCCAAAGACTTGCTACTTTTGGATTTACCCATAAAACATTTTCACTCATCAAATCGGTTAGATTTGGATTGTTTGCAGTACGGGAAAAAGTATGCATTGGGGCTCTTCCATAGTTCAGGCGATAAAATCCTTCAGGTGGCTGAGGGTGCTCTGTATAATTTGGCATGGGATCAAAACCTTCCTGTGCAAATGCTGTTGAATACAATTCAATTTTTCCTGTATTGGTAAAAAATTCAACATCTTCATTTTCAGTAAAGAATAAGTCATCCCAATCACGCTCATAGTTTTTAACTCCTACTTTTTGCATTTCTTCGAGTGATGTCCCAGCTTCTTTAAGCTGCCAGTCGAGCATTTCCTCTATAGTATTATAAGGTATATAATGACCAATCCCAAGTTTTTCAGCAAGTTGCTTTGCCATCCACCAGGCAGGTTTTGTATTATATTTTGGCTCTACTGCGGGCATTCTTAATGCAATGGATGGTTTGCGATGGGGGCTTACACGGAGAGTATCGTATCTTTCAAGATAGGTGCACTCTGGTAAAACAACATCGGCATAACTGACAATTTCCATTGGCATGGTGTCAACAACGGCGATAAAATCCAGATTTTCAATTGCCCTAAGTGTTTTTGCGTTATCCGGAAGTGTATTTATCAGATTCGTTCCATTTACTAACCACATTTTAAAATTACAGGCTCTGTCTATGGACGGAATAGTTGCATCACAAATTCCTGATGCCAGAGTTTCATCAACAAGATTATATTTCCCGGGGAAGGCATCTCTCCAGGTTTTTGTTGGCGTTGGATACTCAGGATGAGGATAATTTGGCACACTAATTTTTGAGGGATTATAATAACCGCCTCTGCGCCCCCATGAACCCAAAATGGCATTTAATATAGCTACCGCTCTCATGCGCTGTGTATCATCACCATACCAGGTAACATGTCTTCCGGGATGTATAATGACAGATGGAGCTGCATTGACCATTTCTTTCGCCGTTTTTCTTATAATATCCGGCTGAATTGTTGTCTTTCCATAAGCCCATTCGGGAGTCATTGTTTTTACATGCTCTTTGAGAAATTCAAAGCCATAAGTATATTTCTCGACATATTCTTTATCGTACCAATCTTCATAAATTATTACATGAATCCAGGAAAGCAAAAGAGCCAGGTCTGTTGCAGGTTTTATTGGCAGCCAGAATTTCGATTTCCCTGCAGCAACCGAAAATCTTGGGTCAACTGTTATAATGGAGGCACCTTTATCAATAGCGGCAGACATTTCCTGAACCTGACCGTTGTGCATATTTTCACCCAAATGCGATCCTATTAGAACCAAACACTTGGTGTCACGGATATCTATTCTTTCAGGAGAACCAACTCCTTCGCCAAAAGTATTTGTGAATGCAACTTCACGAGGTCCCCGGCATTGTGCATAGGATGGAGCCGCAATATTGTCTGAACCAAAGGCTTTTAAAGTCTCTCCAAAAAACTTACCACCCGAACCGTGAGTAAGCAGGGCTATGCATTCCGGGCCATGTTCAGCGGCAATTTTTTTCATGTTCTCTGCTACGAGGTCCAAGGCCTCATCCCAACTAGCTTCGCGGAACTTAAATTCGCCTCTTTCACCGGTTCGTATTAATGGAGTTTTAAGTCTGTCCTCATCATTATACATCCCTACCCCGCCCGTTCCCCGGGGACAAAAACGACCGTTACTGTGCTGATCATCATCGTTTCCCACAATTTTCCATATCTGACCATCCTTCGTTTTGTAAACCCAACCGGCACATTGCCAGAAACAAATTTCACAATAGGTTGGGGTACGGGTAAGGTTGACATTAAGAGCGCCAGGGTTATTTTTAATTTCAGTGAAATCATCTATGTATTTGCATGCACCTAGGCCAATAGTCATTCCGCCAATACCAAGAGCGGAGTATTTTAAAAACTGTCTGCGGTTTGCCATAATTGATTAATTATCAAAGCAACATCTGATTAATGTTCGTTATTTAACGAACGGACAAATTTAAAACTATTTAATAAATAAGTTATACGTGTATTATCATATCTAGATATATTGTTTAGCATAAATTTTTTAATAATCAGTAAATCAGATAGATATTCTTATTTAGAAAGTTTATGAATTGCTTCCTTGGTGGTGTTTTATGCTTTCAAGCCAATTTTCTGCTTCCGAAACGATGTTTACTAAGGCATGCAGTGGTTTTTTATAAATGAATTTGAATTCAGAATAATTTTCTATCATTATGGGGAGAGCCAAAAATCCGGTTTGAAGGGCAAAATATATTCTCATGCTAACATTTCCTTTTTTAAGAAGAAAATTCTTAATCACAGGATTTGCGATCTCTCTGCTTATTGCCGAAAAACAGATTATTACAAAAAGAGCCCTCAGCACCATTGTAAATCCGGAGTATAAGGCAAAGCTCCATGAAAAATCCTGCTTTGAATTTTCAAGAAACAGGGCTGCAAGAATAAGAATGATAAGTAATTGAGTCCAAAAAAGAGGTTTTAACAATCTGTATATCAGATTTTTGTAACGCAGTAAGCAGAATAATAAATATGAGGATATAATTAAAAGTTTAAGAAAGAAATTATAATTCTGTGATAGAAACCACAGACCCGGAATTAGCATGGCTACATGTAATATTAAAAGAATACCGGAGAAATATGATTGGGGATTGTTTTCTTCTTTGGTATTATTTTCAAATCGGTGCACTTTTCTTTCAGGTTTCCGTTTTAAGGCTTTTTTCCCAATTATGTAGCCTAAAATGGCAGATAATATTCCGGCAATAATATATATTCCCGACAATAATATTATTAATTGCTGAGGCGAACTTTGGGGCAGATTAAATTTACCGGCAGCATAATTCACCAAATTGACATATACTTTAACCAGATCGAAGCTATAGAGTAATACTAGATTTACAGCTTTATGCAGTAAAGCACTAAAAACAGCAAGGCCCCCGCCAATCATATAGGAAAATAAGTTTTTTCTTAAAAGTATAATCGTAAATTCAAGAATCAGAGCTTCTGAGAAGATTCCAATCATCGGACCAAATATTACGGCTGAAGGAGATATGCTTTTCATAAGAGCACAGATGATACCTGCCCGTAAGATGATCCACTTTTCAGGCCAGATCTGGTAGAAAGATATAAGAAATATTACAGCAAAAGCGCTTAAAAAAGTTCCGGCAAAGGGGAGGCGTAAATTGTGAATGAAACTGCCCACAATGATTTCAAAACTAGCCCACAGACTTCCAATAACAATGGCTTTTAACCAGGAATCACTAAGTTGAATATTTTCAATTTTATTAAATTTCATCACCATGTAAAGATTGAAAATCTTTTTTAGTATTTATGTTTGAAAAAAGTCTGATTAATTCTGAATGCGGATAGGGTAGTTCAAGGCTAAGAGTATCTTCTTGTTTTAATAAGCCGGACATTTTATAATTCTGGTTTTCAATGCATTTATTAATAGTAATGCTGCATGATTTTCTATAAATACCGACGAGAGGTTCCGGAAATCCCTTGTCGTTTAGCGGAACAATTATTGAATGTTGATCAATATTATTAATAAGATCAGAAATTAGTCGACTGTCTATTAAAGGTGTATCACAACCTATAACTATGGAGTATTCATTTTTAATTTTTTTAAGACAAGTATAAAGTCCACCCATCGGGCCTAATCCCGGAATATCATCTGCATAAATCCGGTGTCTTGTTTCTAAAAAAAGGGGATTTGACGAGCTAATTAGTATGTCGTCGCAGAATTGCTCCAGTATTTCAAGTGGATATCGAAACAAATCTTTTCCCAAATAATTCATAAAAGCTTTATCCTCGCCCATTCTCGTGCTTTTCCCACCTGCGAGTAATATACCACTTATTTTTTTATCCATTTTATAAAATATGCTTTAAAGAAAGCAAAAATACAGAGTAGTCAATTGACATTCAGAGTCATTGCGAGCGCAGCGCGGCAATCTTTTTAGGTTTTATAAGTTTACCGGACAACAATAACTAATTATATTGTATTTAATAGACTTTGAATAGCTTCGCCAATTTTTCTGGCACTTGTTCGTTCAATGTTTTCAATATAAGCTTCTTTGATATGAAATTTATCTACCACCGCGTTAATTAAACGTTGTCGTGTGCTAAAAATCAGGATTCCATTATAATTTGCGAGAGCTTTACAAAAGCTGTTATACCATATTTCTTCGGCAAGTTCGAGTGGGCCAATCTCATCAATAATTAAAATTTTTGCTCCTGAGGTGATGGCTGTTTGAATAATATGGTTTCCTGTTTCAAGAGCAACAGGATTAAAATAGAAATTTCCAAAATGCAGGTAGGAAGGTATTTCATTTCTACTGGCAAGATGTATTTCAGTATCAGAAGCTATATCTTTTAAGATAAAATCTTTTTGTCCTTCAGAATTAAACTGTCCCCGGCTGATAAAACCGCACAGGCTCTTTTCAAAAAGGATTAGAAATTCTGAGAGATCTTTTAAAAAAAGGCTTTTCCCACCTTCTACATCTCCAGTGATAATGAAAGTATGAAGTCTGGCCATCAGATTCCTATTGTTTTTTTAATTTCTGAGCTAGTGAAGTAGCAAAAACGAAATCGTTTAATTCCTTATTCTCAGTATGCATTATCTCCTCCTTTGTTCCCTCCCATAACTTAGCGCCGGCATAAATAAAGATTACTTTATCTCCAATTTCAACCACAGAATTCATATCGTGGGTATTAACGATGGTTGTGATATTGTATTCTTCTGTGATCTCTTTAATCAGATTATCGATGAGGATTCCGGTTTTAGGATCAAGGCCTGAATTAGGCTCATCGCAAAAGAGATACATAGGGTTAAGAGCAATGGCGCGGGCTATTCCAACTCTTTTCTTCATTCCCCCACTCAACTCGGCAGGGAAAAGACCGTTACTATTTTCAATATTCACTCTTTTTAAGCAAAAATTCACTCTTTCCAGTTTTTCCTCATAGCTTTTATCTGTGAACATATCCAATGGGAACATTACATTTTGCTCTACTGTTGAAGAATCAAACAGGGCGGCTCCCTGAAATAGCATACCGATTTCCTTTCGTATTTCTTTTCTTTCCTTGAAGCCTAATGCGTTAAAATGCCTGTGACTAAACCAGATTTCACCTTCATCAATATCATGTAACCCGACAATTGATTTAAGCAAAACCGTTTTTCCTGAACCACTTTGTCCAATAATGAGATTGGTCTTACCCTGCTCGAAGTTTACCGATACATTATCCAGAACAATGGTGTCTCCAAACCTTTTTGAAACGTTCTTTACCTCTATCATGACAGAATTAATTTGGTGAGGACAAGATTGGCCAGTAATACTAAGATACTGCTGTGAACAACTGCTTTGGTACTTGATCTTCCCACTTCGAGTGCGCCACCACTTGCATAATATCCATGGAAAGACGATACGGTAACAATTATAAAGGCATAAAAGACAACTTTGGTTATTGCATAGCTAATGTAATGCGGATAAAAAGCATATTGGATACCATATATATAATCTGATGGCGGAACCACGTCTGCAATTACACAGATGAGGTATCCTCCAAAAATCCCAACAAACATGCTAAGAAGAGAGAGGATGGGGAAGAAAAAAACAGCGGCTATTATTTTCGGAAGAATCAGAAAACTTGCAGAGTTAACCCCCATAATTTCCAGAGCATCGATTTGCTCAGAAACTCTCATTGTACCAATTTCAGAAGAAATACTGGATCCAATTTTTCCTGCAAGAATTAAAGCAACCATAGTCGAAGAAAATTCAAGCAACAGAGAGTCGCGAACTGTTACTCCAACCAAATAGCTGGGTAAGAGAGGATTTTCGATATTGTAATTGGTTTGTATGGTGATAACTGCGCCCACAAATACTGATACAATTACAACTATACCGAATGAATTGATACCAAGGCTCTCAATTTCGCGTAAAGTTTGTTTGTAATAAATCCTGTATTTCTCAGGTTTGGCAAAAACTTTTGTCAGCAATAAAAAGAATTTCCCTAATTGTTCGAAAAATATCATAAAAAACTTTTTTGTAAAATTACTAAATATCTGCTTGAAGGGAGGCTTATTGTCCATCTTTATTTTATTTTCCCTGAACTTAATTCCGGAGATGTTATTAAGTATATTTTGAATTCGATATTACTATAAAAATTTAGTATTTTAACCAACACAAAAAGATTGCTAAACTAAAATTACGATTGGAGAATTTTTTCCGGTCATATCTAATAATTCGGGGAAAAGTATAAACAATAGAAAGTATATATTAGCTTTATATTTTTCCTTCAAACCAAACAATTTGTAAAAACACAGAAATGAAAAATCATAATTATTGCGTTATAATGGCTGGAGGAGTAGGGAGCCGTTTTTGGCCGCTGAGCAGAAGTCTTAAGCCCAAGCAATTCCTCGATTTCCTTGGATTTGGAAGAACGTTGATTCAACAAACTTTCGACCGGTTCAACCAAATTATACCTGTAGAAAATATTTTTATTGTGAGTAATAGTGATTATGCAGATATTATTCATGAGCAGCTTCCATCCCTTCCGAAGGAGAATATTTTACTTGAACCACAAAGAAGAAATACCGCACCATGTATTGCTTATGCATCATATAAAATTAAGGAAAAGGATCCTGAAGCAGTTATGGTAGTGGCTCCGTCGGATCACATGATTCTGAATGAAGAAAAGTTTCTTATTTCCGTTAAGCAATCCTTATTGTTTGTCAAGGAAAATGAAACTTTGTTAACCATGGGAATAATTCCGTCAAGACCGGAGACCGGATTTGGCTATATACAGGCAGAAAAGGGTGCGGCTATTGAGAGTAATGGGGCAAAGTTTGACAGGGTTAAAACATTCACAGAAAAACCGGATTTGGAGCTGGCAAAAATATTTCTTGAAAGCGGTGAGTTTTTCTGGAATGCAGGTATATTCTTCTGGTCGGTGAAGTCTATTGTTTCTGCTCTGGCCAAATTTTTACCGGAGGTTAATCAGGCTTTCGCTCAAGGGATTGGAATATACGGAACTGCAAAAGAAAAGAAATATATTGAGGAAACTTATGCCGAATGCAGGAATATTTCCATTGATTACGGGGTGATGGAAAAGGCGGAAAATGTTTATGTCCACATTGCTGAATTTGGTTGGTCAGATTTGGGTACATGGGGATCCTTATACGAGCAAAGCGATAAGGATAAGTACGGGAATTCAATTACAGCAAAAAGTGCCTTTATTTATGACACAAAGGATACTCTGGTAAGCATTAAAGGTGAAAAACTGGCTGTTTTACAGGGACTTGAAGATTATATTGTAGTGGACAGCGAGGACGTATTATTGATTTGTAAGAAAGATCAGGAGCAGCGGATTAAAAGTTTTGTAAACGATGTAAAATTAGAAAAAGGGAATTCTCTCTTATAGGAAACATACTGGTTTTAGTATAAAAAAAGGGGCTTTTAAGCCCCTTTTTTATGTTATATAAATATTAGTATTCCCATAAATCATGCTCAAATTCAAAGAGCTTCATTTTCACTTTTTCAGATTCGTGAAGAATATCATCTCCGGTCAGATAATCTGCAAGTGCTCTGTTAAACACATTAGATTCTTTTGAAATGAAAGATGAAAATCTTCTCTGAATAAACAAGTCATCGAAAGATGTTGGTTGTGAATCGTTTCTTGGGTTATAGATTTCATATTGGGCAAAAAGATCTCTGTATTCGGGGAAATAAATCCAGCAAAGAATTACTCTTGATACTTCAGGCAATGTGATAGTGTTGCCACTTGCATCGGTAACGGTTTCATTAAAGACCCGAATAGGAGCAACTCCCTGAATTCTTACTCTCATAGTAGAATGTTGTTTATCAAAGAACCACTTTTCTTTAACCAATAATTGTTTTACCTGATGAGACCTTGGTATAACCTGTCCAAAAACGGTATCTGCACCCAGCTTTTCAATAACCTCGTCATAGGTCATTAATAACTCGGTAGTAAACATATTATTTGGATCATCCTGGTAAGCATGAAGATTGTTTTCCGTCATGCCATGCAGAATTAAACTAAAGAAGTTCATTCTTTGACCGGTAGGTTTTTCAGGGAAATATAAAGGTTGATTCATCTTTTCCCTAAGGTCGATAGTTCTCCAAACATCTTTCGACCACATAACATCGGCTTCTCTTATTGGAACGTAAGGAATTGGTTTTTTGTTTCTTATATGAATTCTATCATATACATTGAAAATAGCAATAGAATCGCCAGTAATCTGAGGATTATTAGATGCCAATTGAGTAGTTTGAGTTACACCGGCATTTTGTGCATGTGCATTAAAGCCTAATGTAATGGCAAATAATAAAGTGGCTAAAGTTAAAAGGGTCTTTTTCATTATTATAAATTTATAATATTTTCAATACAATGGAATTTAATACTCTTACATCACCTCCTGGACCAATTGCTTTTACTTCTGTAACAGTAAAGTTTTTTCCATTAGACAATCCTCGAATAATATCTTTTTGAGCTTCTGTAAAATTTCCGCTGGTCGATTTTTCCATCTTTGTAAATCCTCCTGAAGCAACAGCTGAGACAGTAAATTCAGTAATTTGAAATTCAAGATCAAAATCAAAATCTTCCATTTCTGCCTCTACTCCGGTGGCTTTTGAAAGTTGGGTAAGTGTTATCCCTCCCTGAGATTTCCCACCAATTTTAGCAACAGGATTTGGAACGTTTTTCACACGGAATGGAACTTCACCCATGAATTTATTTTGTCCATCAACATCAGCGTAAACTCGAATTTTAACAACTTCACCTTCGGCTCCGGGGGCAGGAGAAACAACCCAATCGCCATCAGATCCCAGTTTTATACTTCCTTTAGTAATTTCAGCTTTAATGCTTGCTTTAGAAACACCGGCAACCGATATAGCTACAGGGTTTTTGACTCCTCTGTAAAATACATTCATCTTTGTAGGTGAAACAACGGCGCTAGCCTCGGCCACCTGATAGGAAGCTTCAAAATTTCTTACAATAGGGGGGCCATCTCCTTCGAGAACAATGGTGCCACCCCAGTTTTTAGTGCCAATGCTTGAAGTTGGTCCAACATATATTCCCTTACCATCCTCAATATTCAATTTTTCACCTGAGGTTAACATAATTTCAGGCGCTTTGGTAGAGTCGTAGGCAGCGAGAAAAACCTTAGCTTTATAATCCTGTCCTTTGAATACATAATCAGATCCTGCCAGAACAACAGCTTCAATTTTATTAAATTTGAAAGAACCGGCATCGATTTGACTCAACAGATAAGAAAGAATTTCTGCCTCTGCAAACCTCACATCAATCTGCATTTTTGAAAGTATGGTAATTACAGAAGCAAGAGGAAGGTGTTCAAAATGCTCCGATTCCCAGGTAATCAATTCGCCACCATGTCCTCCACCGTGTTCATCCGAATTTTTCGGGTCACTGGTATCAAGAGTGCTTTCGATGGCCGCATAAATCGATGCATATGTTTCTTTATTATCAATAAGATCTAAGGTAAATTTACGAAAAGCATCAATATTTTCTTTTACATCTTCGCCACCTTTTTCAAGTATCATTACCTGGCCACCAATGCTGGTATTGTCTTTTCCGTTTACCAACGCAAGATCAACTTCTCCATCGTGAATGGCTTCCGAATCTTCACCTTCAGAAATTATAACAATTTTTCTTTTGTATTCCTGAAGTAATTCAACCAAAGCTTCAGCTTTTTCTCTTACCTCATCCGCTTTATTTTTCCAGGACTCGACCTTTGTCTTGTTTAATTCATAGGCAGTCTCAAAATCAGAATAGTATGAACTATTCTTTTCATTGAAGTTAGCAGTAGTCTTTGTCAAACCGGCATCAACAAGTGTGAATGCATCAAGCACACTTTTAGCGACGTTTAGCGCTAACAATGCTGTTAGCACTAAATACATCATGCCGATCATTTTTTGACGAGGGGTTTCCTTACCGTGACCCATAAGTTTAATTATTTTTTAACAATTGTCATTGCTGACAACATATTGCCATAAATATTATTCAATTCAGAAAGATTTTGACTTAATTTGGAAATTTCCTCTTTATATTTCTGAGTTTCTTCAACAGAAGATTTCAGGTCTTTCATCATGGTGGACAGTTCCTTATAAACAGCATCATTTCCTTTCAAGTGTTCTTTACTGCCGGAAATCTGACTTTCATAGGCTGAATTTAATTCAGAAAGGTTTTTATTTAAACCAGCCAATTGGGCACCAAATTCTTTATGTCCCTGAGATATGTTTGTATAGTCAGCTTTAACAGTATTTGTTAATTCTTTATAGGAATTACTTAGTTCGGAAGATTGCTGAACGAATTTCTGAGCTATATCTTCTCCTGACTTATTCAGGACGTCGGCAGTCTTTTTATAAGAAGAAGCTAATGAATTTACTGATTCGTTAAGATGATCAGAATTACTTGCATACGAAGTAGCAACAGAATTTACAGCCGCAGCCGCAGCCTTCATATTACTGAGATAATCAGTGGTTGCAATGGAAGCTTCGGAAATTCTTGATAAATTACCTGAAGTTTCACTAAGGCTTGTCAATCCTTTACTCAGGCTCTTAATAGTTTCAGGCTGAATATTGGCATCCTTAATAAGTTCGTCAAATTTTTGAAGGCCAACACCTCCGCGACCAGCAAGGCTTTCTTCCTTAATTTGGTCAAGGTCATCCTCATCTGACAAGTCGGCTAACTCAGGATAAACGAGAGTCCAGTCAAGTTCCTCATGCAAAGGTTCAAAGGCAGAGAAGAAAAAGATAATGGCTTCTGTACCCAAACCAAGTGTAATCATAAGTGAAGCTCCTGGCCAGTGCATAATTTTAAACAAAGCACCAATAATAACAACAGCCGCACCAATACCATACAGCTTGGCCATAAAATTTTTCCATCCGGAACTTTGAACAATTTCAGCAATATTCATAGTATAGAATTTTTAATTATTACCTAAATAAGACCTTACACATCTGAATCCGATATAAGATTTAGCGGTATCCTGATATTCATAATCGTTTACACTAACCTGAAGATAATATGCAACATCTTTCCAGGAACCTCCTCTGATAACTTTTCTTTTCATTACAGGTGGATCGCCTGGTTTAGCGTTGTATTTGTAGTCTGGATTCATGTTATGTGTAAACATAAAGGAAGATTCGTCGTAGGCACTTGAGGTCCATTCTGCCACGTTACCGGCCATATCATATAAGCCATATTCATTTGGAGAATAGCTACCTACTCTGTTAGGAATTAATGATCCGTCGTCAATATAATTACCTCTTAAAGGTTTAAAGTTGGCAACAAAACAACCCAATTGGTTTCTGGTATAAGGTCCTCCCCATGGATACATACTTTGATCGAGGTCACCGCGAGCGGCATACTCCCATTCACCACCAGTAGGAAGTCTGTATTCCTGAACAAAAGGCTGACCCTGAGCTGCTAATGAAGCGTTCAAATACTGAGTTCTCCAGATTGAAAAAGCATTAGCCTGATTCCAGGTTATTCCAACTACAGGATAATTATCGAATGCTGCATGGTTAAAATATAAATTGGCATAAGGTTCATTAAAGGAATATGTAAAATCAGAAATCCAAACCAAAGTATCAGGATAAACCGGAATTTCATTTTTAAATACAAAAGATTGTCTTCCTTCTATAGGAGAAACGGTTCCATCCGGGTTAACCACAGTTCCTTCATATTCTTTTGTTACAGGGTTAAACCGATTTCCGCGTTTTGAAGCTTGTTGTAAATCCAGCCAATAATAGGTGTATAATAAATTCTCAACAGCTAATTCTTTTCTTCCAAAAAATTGTGCGTCGCCGGTGTAATAAAGTCCAATTCTTTCAATGGCTGCCTGAACATTACCCTCCTCATCCTGATAATCAATTTCGGTTTCCCAGTTAATTCTTGGAGAATCAGCCACCCCATTTTTAGTCATATAAATGGGCTCATCATCTTTGTCTTTAAGAATGTAATCATCGATTTGGTCATCAACCAAAGCCTGACGTAATAAGGAGTCTTTCACCCAATATACAAACTGACGATATTCATTATTGGTTATTTCTGTTTCATCCATCCAAAATGCATCAACCGTTACCGTTTTGGAAGCATTGTTTTGTGCAAATGAGATATCCTGATCGCTTGGACCAGTAACAAAACTTCCGGATGGAACAAATATCATTCCATATGGATCCGGCTCAACATAGGCTTTCCGTCCCTGAACCCCAACTAATTCACCATTATTATAGTCGGAACAGCTACTTAAGATTGCCACCACGAACATTAAGGAAACTAACTTTTTCATAACTTTTAGGTTGTTATTTTTCTCAAAAAATATTTTACAAATATAAAACTAATAAAATTCTAATTAATAAAAGACAAAAATATTATAAAAATCTAATACTCTTATACCTTTGTGGAGTTTTGTCTAAACTAAGGTCAAAACAGTATCCAACTGTAAGTTCGTGAGTACCAGAGCTATATTTACTAATTTTAGAAATCACAAAATCATAGGAGTAACCGATTCTCACTCCGTTAAACAATTCTAAGCCCACAATACCCACAATGGCATCGCTTGGTCTATAAGAAACGCCGCCCCAAAATCTTTTATTGTATCTGACGTTTGTATTAAAATATAATTGACTGGCTTTTCCGTCAGATTTCAGAACAAATGTAGGCATTACTTCGAACATCGGATTAGAAAGTTGTAAATTATATCCGGCTGTAACATAATAATGTCTGACTAAATAGGGTGTGGCTGTCTCGTATTTAATTTCTGCCTGATTTAAATGCGTGGTTGATATTCCAAAGAAAAGATTTTCAGTATTATAAAAAATTCCTAATCCCATGTCAAAACCTACCCGGCTTTCTTTTGTTTGTGGAATTTCAGGATCCCCTGCGATGTCACCCTCGTTATTTATCCATTCGGGGTCGAGCGATTTATTTATAATTCCCAGCTGGGTGCCAAAAGAAATTTTTCCGTCACCTAGATCCATCCGGTAGGCATAATTTAGACTTATACCCAAATCAGAGTTAAAAGCATAGGCGTCATTCATAATAGAGAGCCCGAGTCCATGATCAGCACCAAAAAAACTAAATGAACCGTCAGCACTGAAAAATGATGTGGAAGGAGCTCCGTCAAAACCAACCCATTGTTCGTGATGAGCCATATTTAAGCATACTTTCTCGTTGGCTCCTGCTGCAGCCGGATTAAAAGCGGTTAATACCGATCTGGTCTGACTGAATTCAGGATCCTGCTGCGAAAATACATTGGCAGACACAAAAACAAGCATTATTAATATGTTAAAATTTCTGACTTTCAAACTGTTCTTAAGCTTTATGAACACTGATATACCGACCTTTAGTAAAAGTTTAAAATAACTAAAAAACTTTCTTAGTAACAAATTTTATTAACAGTTTATTGTTAATTACTTTATTTTGTTTTAAGAAAGCCACATATTCTTTATGTAAGAATGAATCTAATGAATATTAAACACCTTATTTTTAGCCCTATAGGTTAAAACAACTTGTAGCATGAAATTGGTTTTAAAAAATGTATTTATAAAAAACACAACTTTATTATAGTATATGTCAGCCAAACTTTCTCATTAGCCTCCACCAACGATCCGGAATTTCATTTATACAAGCCATTTGATAATCTTCATACGTACAAGAGAAAAGAAGGTTCTTGTTTTTGTTTTTTTCTTTTCCTGAAATCTCCATCCACCAGCGATTGGTGCTGTTGCTTTTAATAAAAATCATATTCTGTTCACTGGAAGAATTACTAACTATGAACTTTTTGCATCCTTTGTCGTGTGGATTTTCAACTTTTTTCAACGAAAGTCCGTCAATAAAATACCAAATTGCCTGAGCTATTAAATGAGAACTTTGCTCGTTGATATCCCTGTCTGGAATGAATTCACTCATTAGAAGAGCCTTCATTTTTGAGGATGCTCCGGCATATCTCAGAAGTTGGCAGAATTCATATCCTGTTAATCCGTTTGGTGAGGGGCTGGAGGCACCCGGGGCTTCAGATTGTTTTACAACTCCCAAATCAACTACCATTACATCGGTATCTCTAAGAATGGGTTCCATGGAGGCAATATTGTCGCGAATATTTCCCAGCCGGGACGAACTTTGGCCCTTTTTCTCAAATTTATCGAGAAGACTGTTTGGTGTAAAATACACCTGATGACCAATGTTATTAAAATTCAGTTTTTTTGAATTTTTATGTTTTAACAAGTGGGAAAGGTAGTTTCCGGAACTGAGAATTTCTTTACCCGAATTTAAATCAAGTCGCGAGTCTAGGCTGGTAACCGACCAAATATCTGAATAGTTTTCAAATGCTTTTGTTATTCCGGTTGCTAAATCCTGGCTACCTCCTAGCACAATAAGCACAAGATTCTTTTCGGTAATTTCTGTAAAAACATCTCTGAGGGCAAAATAGCTATCACTAATGTTTGAAGTAATTTTCAGATTGCCCAGATCAATAATTTTAGTTTTCTTATTTACATATCCCAGAAGAAAAAGATTTTTACGTATGGCGTCAGGAGCAGTAGCTGATCCTGGCACTAAAGCATTTCTGTCTTCTTCAATCCCCATTATAGCGACGTCATAGTTCTCCAGATTTGAAATTGGAGTATCCGGAGTATGGATACTAACAGAATGAACAAAGCTCTCAGAATCGTTCAGGTAATTCAAATGAGGTTTTTCGAGGCTAACCGGATTGAAATATAGATTCAGATCCATTTACTTTTTCTTTTTTACAGTGTTTTTCATGATTTCCTTACAATCTTCCAAACTTAATTCCTCAGGTTTTTTGCCTTTAGGGATTTTGAAATTTTTCTTCTCGTAGGTAATATATGGACCAAATCTCCCATTCAGGATTTCTAATCCGGGCATTTCTTCAAAAGTCTTTATGTATTTGTTTTTATCCTGCAACCGTTTTTCTTCAATGAGTTCAATGGCACGTTCAGCCTCAATGCTCATCGGATCATCGATTCCTTTTTTGAGGGAGTAAAATTTAGAATTATGTCTGACATAGGGCCCAAAACGACCCACCCCAATAACAATTTCTTTGTCTTCGTATTCGCCAATGGTTCTGGGAAGCTTGAATAGTTCCAGGGCTTCTTCCAAAGTAATTGTTTCAATACTCTGACCTTTAAGCAGGGAAGCAAATTTTGGTTTTTCTTCTTCCGAAACTTCACCAATTTGGGCAATGGGGCCATAACGGCCAATTTTTACAAGCAAAGGTTTTCCACTTTTTGGATCGGTGCCCAATATTCTTTCCCCCCGGGCTCTTTCTGAAACTTCCTCTGTTTTTGTAACTACTGAGTGAAAGGGTTTATAGAATCGGTCCAGCATGGTAGTCCAAACTTTTGTTCCCTCAGCAATATTATCAAATTCTGCCTCTACAGAAGCTGTAAAGTTATAATCCATAATATTTTGGAAGTGTTGCTCCAGAAAATCATTTACAATCAGACCAATATCTGTTGGAAAGATTTTAGATTTTTCAAAACCGAATTTTTCCTTTTTTGTAGTAGTTTTAATTTTCCCGTCGATAAGTTTTATCTCCTTTGTATCTCTGGTTTTCCCGTCGCGATCTTCCTTAATTACATATCCTCTGTTTTGTACGGTCGATATAGTGGGAGCATAGGTTGAAGGTCTTCCAATACCAAGTTCTTCAAGTTTTTTAACCAAACTGGCTTCTGTATAACGAGGTGGCGAATTTGTAAACTTTTGTTCAGCACAAATCTTTTCCATATCAAGGTTTTGACTGACTTTTAATGCAGGAAGTAAAGCTTTGTTCTCCTCATCATTTTCATCGTCTTTTGATTCAAAATAGACTTTTAAAAATCCATCAAACTTCAGCACTTCACCGGTAGCAACAAATACTTCGGAATTTTTATTATTCTGAATATCTATGGTAGTTTTTTCAAGTAGTGCATCACTCATTTGTGAGGCTATGGTTCGCTTCCAAATTAACTCATACAGTTTTTGTTCCTGCCTTGAACCTTCAACCGTGGGCTGATTCATATAACTAGGACGAATGGCTTCGTGAGCTTCCTGTGCTCCTTTTGCCTTAGTTTTAAATTTACGCGTATTTAAATACTTTTCACCGTAGATATTTTTAATTGCTTCGGCAGATGCAGCCAGTGCGGAGTCTGCCAGGTTTAAGGAGTCGGTTCTCATGTAGGTAATCTTACCTGCTTCATACAAACGCTGTGCAACGGCCATAGTCTGACTAACACTAAAGCCGAGTTTTCGACTTGCTTCCTGTTGTAAAGTGGAAGTGATAAATGGCGGAGAGGGAGATTTTTTTGTAGGTTTCTTTTTTATATCGGCAACCTGAAAATCCGCATCACGAAATGTTTCAAGCAGACCTATTACCTCAGCGTCTTGCGAAATCCGCCTGTTTAGTTCGGCACTTAAGTTTTGAACCGGTATAATTTCTTTAAGGGATTTAAAATGTCCAATAATTCTGTATGATGAAACGGAAACAAAATTACCAATTTCCCTTTCTCTTTCAACAATTAGCTTGACAGCTACAGACTGTACACGTCCTGCTGATAAAGCAGGTTTAATTTTTTTCCAAAGTATAGGGGATATCTCAAATCCGACGAGCCTGTCGAGAATTCGCCTTGCCTGTTGGGCATTAACCAGATCCAGATCGATAAAACGAGGATTTTCTACTGCTTTTAAAATAGCTTCTTTGGTAATTTCATGGAAAACAATTCGGCGTGTTTTCTCGGGACTTAATTTTAAGACCTCATACAAATGCCATGCAATGGCTTCTCCCTCGCGGTCTTCATCAGATGCCAGCCAAACAATACTGGCCGACTTTGCCAACTTTTTTAATTCGTCAACAACTTTTTTCTTATCTGTGGGAACAATATAATCCGGCTTATAATTGTTCTCTATATCAATACCCAGGTTCTTTTTTGCCAAATCACGAATGTGACCAAAACTGGATTTTACTATGAAATCTTTTCCTAAAAACTTCTCTATGGTCTTCGCTTTTGCGGGAGACTCAACTATAACAAGATTTACTTCCTTCATATCCCAACTTCCTACAACTTTTATAAAATAAATTATGCAAAGTAAATTAAAACAATCCCATAGTTCAAAATTTGATGGGAAATAATTCTTATTTTTGCTCCAAATCTATGCTAAAATGTCAGAAAAAAAGAATCGCAACAATTTGTATATCACGTTATTTTGGACTTTATTCGCCAGCCCTATAATAATTATCACATTATTATTTGTATTGATAAGCAAAGGGGTAATTGGATACATTCCGAATTTTGATGAGCTTGAAAATCCAAAAAACAACCTTGCATCTGTTATTATCACCGAAGATAATCAGATTTTACAAAAATATTTTATTGAAAACAGAACTTTTGCAGTTTTTGAAGATTTATCCCCAAATCTGATAAATGCGCTAATAGCGACTGAAGACATTCGTTTTGAAAGGCATTCGGGAATAGATGCCCGCGGTTTGGCCAGAGTTTTATTCAGAACGGTATTAGGTGGCCAAAATACCGGTGGAGGCAGTACGCTTACTCAGCAACTTGCGAAAAATCTCTATAATACGAGAGAATTTCAGGCGAAAGGAAAAATACGCAGGAAACTTCAGTTAATCACATTTAAATTTTCTGAATGGGTTACTGCTGTTCAGCTGGAAAGGCATTATACCAAGAAGGAAATATTACTGATGTACCTGAATACAGTTTCCTTTGGTCACGAAGCATTTGGGATTAGGTCGGCCGCCCAGATATTTTTTGATACGAGTCCCGATTCGTTAAAACTTGAAGAAGCAGCCGTGCTGGCTGGTCTCCTTCAAGCTCCAACCCGATACAGCACTGTGGTAAATCCTGAAAATGCAATAAAAAGGAGAAATGTGGTTCTCAATCAAATGCATAAATACGGTTTTTTGGATGAAGATGTAAGAGATTCGGTTAAGCAACTTCCCCTTATTTCAGGCTATTACAGTCAGAGTCATGTGTCAGGCCGGGCGAATCACTTCCGCGATTTTCTTGCAAAAACGATGAACGCAACACAGCCGCTTAGAGAAGAGTATTATTCCTATTTAAATTTTCAAAACGACAGTATTAAATGGCAAACCAATATGCTGTATGGCTGGACAAATAAAAATTTTAAACCTGATGGAAGTAAATATAATATATATACCGACGGCTTAAAAATATATACCACCATTAATTTTAAAATGCAGGAATATGCTGAAAATGCGGTAGAGGAGCACTTAGGCGGACTATTGCAGAAAGAATTTTTCGCCGATAGAAAACACATGAGAAACCCGCCTTTTTCAGATGACCTAAAAAAAGAGGATATTAAAATTATAATGGATCAGGCCATCAGACGCACCGATCGATACCGGCATTTGCGGGCTTTGGGTGCCGACTGGGATTCAATTATGCAGGTGTTTCAGGTTCCCGTACCAATGAAATATTTCACCTGGAAGGGCGATAGGGACACCATTATGTCGCCAATGGATTCACTTAAATATTATAAGCATATTTTAAGAGCCGGAATGATGGTTATGGAGCCAAACACAGGAAGGGTTAAGGCTTATGTGGGAGGACATAATTATAAGTATTTCAAATACGATCAGGTTACTCAGGGGAAGAGACAAGTGGGATCTACCATAAAACCATTTATGTATACTCTTGCTATGCAGGAAGGTCATACCCCATGCGATATCGTTCAAAATGTGCCCATAACATTTATGGATCATGATTCAACATGGACACCCAGAAACTCGGGAAATTTTGACATGGAAGGGAAGAACGTAACCCTCGAATGGGGTCTGGCTAATTCGGTAAATTATATTTCTGCCTGGCTGGTTAAAAGATTCGGTCCCCAGCCGGTGGTTGACCTCATGCATAAAATGGGGATTAAAAGTCAGGTAGATGCTGTACCTTCAGTTATTTTCGGCACTTCTGATATTTTTGTTGAGGAATTGGTAGGTGCCTATAATACCTTCTCGAGCAAGGGCTTTTATATTGAACCTCTGTATGTAACCAAAATTGAAGATCGCTATGGGAATGTAATATCCGAATTTGTTCCACAACAATTCGAAGCCATATCGGATAAATCGGCTTATTTGATGATAAAACTACTTCAAAATGTGGTTAATCAGGGCACAGCACAACGCCTGAGGTATTTTTATAATTTTGATGGAGAACTTGGGGGGAAAACCGGAACTACTCAAAATCAGTCCGATGGCTGGTATGTGGGTATAAGTCCGAAACTTACTGCCGGTGTATGGGTAGGTGCAGAAGACAGATCGGTTCGGTTTGAATATTTGGGACAAGGATCAGGATCGCATATGGCCCTTCCGATATACGGGTATTTTATGCAGCAGGTTTATGCAGATTCAACCTTAGGTGTTAGTCAGGAAGATGTTTGGGAGGAGCCCTTAAATTTTAACGTAAATCTTAATTGTCCTGATGTGGTAAAAGGTGTAGGCGTGTTAAGGAACAATATGTTTGAAGAACCCGATAAGTTTTAGATTTAAAATACCTTTCCTTTTATTGTTTTTTGGAAGGATAGGTTCTGGTTTGAAATCAATAAATTCAAAATGGGATTAAAAACCAGTTATTCAATTCTTGGCTTTCTGGAAATCAATACTTTATTCCCTTCAGGGTGAATTTCCCAATAATTCAGGTCTATAAATTTATAGGCAGTTTTTATATACAAACGGGTTCGTATACTAGCGGATGATGTGTCCTCATCGTCTTTATATTCGCCTGAAAACTCATAGGAGTTTGAATAGGGATGAGCCTCGTGGTATAATTGTATGATGTAAATAAGGGTGGAAATTATACTATATACTTCTCCGCGGTTTGTCTCAGAATACTCATCTTCAAAATCTTCCGAAAGAACACTGAAATTTACGATGTTCCCGAGATAATTATTTTTTTTCTTACCAAAGATTACCTGATAAGTCAGTTTGCTGGCTGTTTCAAAATAATAAACCGAACCCGAGACAATATCGGGTTTTTTAACCTTAAGTACATTAGGTGAGGGTTTATAATCCTCCCGTAAAAGTGGCACCCCATTCATAGTTTAAATAATTATCCAAAGAGAATTTTTGGTAATTGCTGAACCTTTGAAACAAAATTTAATTTTATTTTATACTTTTTAAAATCAACCCCTTTTTCACTGTATGTCGATAATATCATTTCTTCGAATCCCATTTTCTCAGCTTCTGAAATTCTTTGCTCCAGTCGGTTAACAGGCCTTATTTCTCCCGACAGGCCAATTTCTCCCGCGAAACAGGTGTTCTTAGGAATTGGGATGTCGACAGTAGATGAGAGAATGGCAGAAATTACAGCTAAATCAATGGCCGGATCATCCACTCTTATCCCCCCGGCAATGTTGAGAAAGACGTCTTTTGTGAGGAGCTTGAAATTGGCTCTTTTTTCAAGAACAGCCAAAAGCATTCCCAGGCGGCGAAGATCGAAACCGGTGGTGGACCGTTGAGGTGTGGCATAAGCACTATTACTCACAAGTGCCTGAACTTCAACAAGAAACGGTCGAACGCCTTCAATAGTTGCCGAAACTGCCACCCCACTTAAATTTTCGAGATTCTGGCTGATTAATATTTCGGAGGGATTAGGGATTTCTTTGAGTCCGGAACTGCGCATTTCATAAACCCCAATCTCGTTTGTGGAGCCAAAGCGGTTTTTTGCAGACCTCAATATTCTGTACATATGGTGTTGATCACCCTCAAACTGGAGCACGGTATCAACAATATGCTCCAACACTTTGGGACCTGCAATGGAACCATCCTTGGTAATATGCCCTATAATTAAAACAGGAACATCGCTTTGTTTCGAAAACTTTAATAATTCGGCGGCACAATGCCTCACCTGAGATACGCTTCCTGGAGAGGATTCCACAAGTTCAGAATGAATAGTCTGAATGGAGTCGATTAGTAACAGACCCGGTTTTTCCTGTTTTGTAATGTTTAAAATGGCTTCTAATTGAGTTTCAGTATGAATAAGACATTCACTTTTAGAAAAATCGCCAAGTCTTTCTGCTCTTAAACGAATTTGCTGTATGCTTTCTTCTCCCGAAATATACAGGGATTTTATACTATTTAATTGCATTACAATTTGAAGTGCCAGTGTAGATTTTCCTATACCGGGTTCTCCGCCAATCAGAATTAAAGATCCCGGTACAATTCCGCCACCGAGCACACGGTTGAATTCTTCGTTATTGGTTTTAATTCTAATTGTTTGCTCAACGTTAATATCTTTTAACCGGGAAGGTTTTGCTTTTTGTTTTTCATCGGAATGGTAGGAAGTCACTATTTTTTTGCTTATCACTTCTTCAACATAGGTATTCCATTCCCCGCAAGATGGGCAACGGCCAATCCATTTTGAAGATTCGGCGCCGCAATTTTGACAGAAGTAAACACTTTTAGTTTTTGCCATGGCCTTAAAGGTAGTAAAAAATTGATTTTAGCTTAATCAATTTTGAATGTGTTTTCAGCTTAATAACCAAAGCTTGATTCAGGATTCAGCTTTTCAGCTTGTTGATTATTTTTGTACTTGAATAGCCATCAACGAAATTCAGGCAATAGACTTCGCCTCCTTTTTTAGTAACCAGATCATAGCCGACTATTTCTTCAGGTTTATAATCGCCCCCCTTTATTAACACATCAGGTTGAATAAGGTTGATTAATTCATATGGAGTATCTTCCTGAAACAAAATAACATAGTCAACAAATTCCATAGAGGCAAGAATTAATGCTCTGGAATCTTCATCCTGTACTGGTCTGCCTTCACCTTTCAGACGCCTTACCGACAAATCGCTGTTTAATCCAATGATAAGCTTAGAACCAAAATCAGAAGCTCTGGAGAGGTATTCAATATGACCTTTGTGAATAATATCGAAGCAGCCATTAGTAAATACGATTTTTTCCTTGCTGTGAAGAGCTAAAAAATCGGAGGCGGAAATTATCTTAGACGCTATTTTTTTTCTTGCATTCATAATCTTAATTTATGAATTTACAGTTTCAGGTTTGTTTTTTTTCCGAATAAGCATAAGAAAAGAAAATGTCCCTAATAGTAAAATAAGAATGGCCTGCGATTCGTGAGAAAGAGTTGCGAAAACCAGTCCGTCTTCAAGGCTTATTCCGGAATAAACACCAACCAATCCCCGGGAAACAATCCAATGATAGGCGCCAATGCCTCCCTGAACAGGGGCAGCCATGCCCAGACCTCCGATTACCAAAAGAAAAAGTCCGTCAATTATTCCCAGGTGGGAAGTAGAAGTAAGAGCAAAAACAACAACCCATGTCATGGCCCAGTAATTGGCCCAGATAAATACTGAGTGAAAAATAAATGCCCAGCGCTTTTTCATTTTATAGATCGACTTTAGACCTTCAATCACTCCCAGAGCAAGAGCTTTAAATTTCCGGACTATTTTAAGCCGGCTTAATTTTTTACGGAAAATAAAAACGAGAAAAGAGCCGGCCAGAAAACCTGCGATTAATATAATCCATATAAGTTTTGATAAAGCCAGTGAGCTGGAAATTTTTTCGCCAAGTGGAGTAAAAACAGTTTCTGTGAAAAAATTGCCGAATTTTTCGAAGCGGAATACAATGAGGATTATTAGTAAGATAAAAAGCGAAAAAAGATCGATGACCCTTTCAACAATTACAGTTCCAAATAATTTATCGACAGGTATTTTTTCCTTCCTTGCCAGACTTGCACAACGGGTTACCTCACCAAGACGGGGGAAGGCAAAATTGGCCAGATAACCAAGTAAAAGAGAATAAAAGGTATTGCTAAGTTTGGGTTGAAAATTTAGTGGCTCAATTAGTAATTTCCATCGTATTGCTCTCGAAATATAAGCAAATATGGCAAATAGCAGAGAAAGAAGAACCCAGCCATAGCTTGCACTTCGAAAGTCTTCTTTTAGATCCTCAAAGTTGATTCCCCTGAAAGCAAAATACAATAGCGCAGCTCCGACACTAAGAAATGCAATAAACTTAATTGTTTTTAAAAGTGTCGATTTCAAGGTAGTTGTTATACTAATTTATTTGTATAAGTATCAGGGAAGACCAGTGAGGGAGTAAATTTTTTAGCTTCTTCAAAATCCATGGTTGCATATCCTATAACTATAATTATGTCGCCCACGGCAACTTTTCTGGCAGCCGGACCATTCATGCATATTTGTCCGGTTCCCCGGTTTCCCTTTATAACATAGGTTTCGAGTCGTTCCCCATTGTTAATGTTAACGACTTGTACTTTTTCAAACGGAATCAGGTTGGCAGCATCCATTAAATCCTCATCAATGGTAATGCTTCCAATGTAATTCAAATCAGCCTCAGTGACTGTGACCCGGTGGAGTTTTGATTTTACGACTTCAATATTCATAATGCTACAAAGTTAATCAAAAATAAGATTATCTATAAGTCTGACAGCATTAATTTTGACAGCAACACAGGCCACTATTTCTGAGCTGTTATCAGGTGTTTTTACTGGGGCCAGACTTTTGGAATCAACTATCTCAAAATATATCAGGTTAATTCCGGGCTGATTTTCGAATTTTTTGACGGCGGTATTGGAAATTTCTTCAATGGTTAAAGCCGGGTATGAAGCTTTAGCTTCTTTAAGAATTTTATATATAAATGAAGCATTCTTGCGCTCAGCCTCAGTGAGCAAACTGTTTCTGGAGCTCATGGCCAGGCCGTTTTCTTCTCTGATGATCGGACAGGAAACGATTTCTATTTTATAATCCAGTTGAAGCACCATGGCTTTAATAATTGCCAGTTGCTGAAAGTCTTTTTGACCAAAAAAGGCTTTATGCGGTCTCACTATGTCGAACAGCCGGCTAACTACCTGAGCCACGCCATTAAAATGTCCGGGACGGGTAGCACCTTCCATTACCTTATCCAGATTACCAAAATCGAAAATTCGTGTATCCGGTTTCGGATAAATATCTTCAACACCCGGAATGAAAATTACATTGGGATTTAACGGAGAAAGTTTCTTAATATCCTTTTCAATTTCCCGGGGATAATTCTTAAGATCATTCGGATCGTTAAACTGTGTGGGGTTGACGAAAATGCTTACAATTACAATCTCACAACTTTCCATTGCCTTTTGGATCAGGGATAGATGTCCATTATGCAGGGCTCCCATGGTAGGAACAAAACCAATTGATTTTGATTGAGAATCAAGTAAACTTCGAAATTCCCTGAAATCAGGTAAATTATATATTATTTCCATTTTTTCTTTTTCGGCGCAAAATTAGTGATAAAGAATGAAGCTGAATGAAAAAATATTCAAAAAAACTGTTTTATTTGGTTAAGAAGCATTCCTTATCTGTATACCTCCCCAGGGGAATTCTTATTAATTAAATTTTTATTCGTATCTTTGCACACTGTTTGTAAACATAATCTCCCTATGGAAACTACTAAAGTTCTGTTTATTTCTCAAGAAATATCGCCCTATCTTCCCGAATCTGAAATGTCTCTGATTGGCAGATATTTGCCCCAGGGCATTCAGGAAAAAGGTCGGGAAATTAGAACTTTCATGCCTCGGTTTGGAAATATTAATGAAAGACGAAACCAACTTCACGAGGTAATCAGACTTTCCGGAATGAATCTGATTATTGAAGATTCAGACCATCCTTTGATTATTAAAGTGGCCTCTATTCAGGCAGCACGAATGCAAGTGTATTTTATTGATAATGATGATTATTTTCACAGGAAAACCACGGTTAAAACTGATAAGGGGAAATTCCATGAAGATAATGATGAAAGAATGGTATTTTTTGCCAGAGGAGTTTTGGAAACTATAAAAAAATTGCGTTGGTCTCCTGATATCGTTCATTGTCATGGCTGGTTTACCAGCCTGGTTCCATTATACTTAAAAAAGTCCTACGCTGATGAACCCTTATTTGCTAATTCTAAAGTAATTTTCTCAGCCTATAATAATTCAATGAACGAAACGTTCAGAGAAGTGTTCCTTAATAAAATTAAATATGAGGGAATTATGGATGAGGATTTAAAAATGATGGAGAATCCTACCTTTGATAAACTCACCAATTTTGCTTTTAAATATTCAGACGGGGTAATCAGAGGAAGTGAAAAACTTTCGACCACCTTAGAACAACAAATTAAGGAATTGAAGGTTCCTGTTCTGGAATACCAGGATCCTGAAAATTATATAGATGAATATTCCGATTTTTATGATAAAATCTTAACAGAATAGAATTAGAATGAGTTATAGATCAGGTTTGAAGAGCACCGGAAGTGTTGCTTCAAAATATATTTTTGCATTTTTTATATCAGGCTTAGTTTTTTTTAATTCCTGTAATGAGGATCCTGGCTTTCTGGGCAGGGATCTTCTCCCTCCAACCGATGACCTGTTCACCAGATTTAATGATAAAACAATACTAACCAATATAGTTAGCGAAGCTAAACCTGTTGCTACTTCGGCAAATTCTACCATGCTTCTGGGAAGCAAAGCAGACAGTATTTTTGGCAGAAGCAAGGCTGATTTTATGACCAGGTTTTATATTTATCCGGTGACTATGGGATCAGAAAGAATAATTGATTCTATGGTGTTGTCCCTTAAACTTACCCGAATTATGGGGGATGTCGATTATAAGCCAAGAATTAAGATTTTTGAACTCAGGGATACTCTGGCTTACAATAGTGTTTTTTATTCAGATACAGCGGCAGATGGTTTTTATAATCCTGCTATTACTCTTTTTGACGAGGAAGTGGATCCGCTTGACACCCTAATAAATTTTAAATTGAGCAATGCTGATTTGTTCGACCGCCTTACAAATGCTCCCGATTCGGTTTTTAGCGATGCGTTGGAGTTTGGGGACTTATTTCGGGGATTGTATATTACTTCTGAGGATGTAACCGAAGGAGGAAGCATACTTTATCTCAATCTTGTAGATGCTGATACAGGAATAAAAATGTATTACAAGCATGAGGATGATACCACCGACAAAAAAGTCCTTAATATGTTTATGAATATTTATACACCTAAGGTAAATATGTATTCCCACGATTTTACAAACAGCAGGGCCACCACTTTTAAAGATTTACCCGATCAGCACGATACCCTGATGTTTATATCCTCTATGGCCGGACTGGACACCAAAATAAATATTGAGGATTTTGAAACCTGGCGGAATATCGACACCTTACCTGTTGCCATAAATAAAGCAGAGTTAGTTATACCTGTGGCCGACACCCTGTTAACGGGAGAGAGTAATGATAATTATCCATCCAGATTATTGTTATTTTCTTATGATGAGGATAATGTTTTTGATTACCTGCACGATTACAGGATTGATGCAAGCGGGAGCTATTTCGGAGGTTATTATGATATTGAAAACAACAACTATGTTTTTAATATAGGAATGCATCTTCAATCGTATATAAACGGAGATATCGATAATCTGAATCTGATACTTGTATCGGTTAGCAATTCTGGTGCTGCAGAAAGAGTGATACTTAACAGCGCTTATGCCAGCGACAGAAAAATGGAATTAAAAATTACTTATACAAAGTTCTAAAATTATGTGTGGGATTGTAGGTTATATTGGTGATAAAAATGCCTATCCAATTCTGATTAATGGATTAAAGCGACTTGAGTACCGTGGTTATGATTCTTCGGGGATTTCTCTTTTAAACTCAAGCTTAAATTGTTATAAAAAAAAGGGTAAAGTATCTGAACTGGAAGCCTTTGTTGAAGGAAAAGATATTTCGGGTACGATTGGGATCGGGCATACCCGTTGGGCAACGCATGGAGAACCCAGCGATGTAAATGCACATCCGCATACCTCAATGAACGGAATTTTTACGATTATTCATAATGGAATCATTGAAAATTACAGTCACCTTAAAGAGCGCCTCATCCTTCGGGGCTATAGCTTTAAAAGCGAGACAGACACAGAAGTATTAGCTAATCTTATCGAATTTATTTATTCATATGGGAAGGTAAATGCAGAAATTGCTGTCAGACTCGCTCTTACAAAAGTAATAGGTGCCTATGGACTTGTTGTAATTTGCAATGAGGAGCCTGATAAATTAATTGCTGCCCGGAAAAGTAGTCCATTGGTTCTTGGAATAGGTGATGGTGAGTATTTTGTAGCTTCCGATGCCACTCCGATTATTGAATTTACCGATCGTGTTATTTATCTTAATAACGAAGATGTAGCGATTATTAAGAAAGATGAATTAATCTTAAAAACGATTCAGAATAATAAACTGGAGCCAAAAATCGAAAAGCTTGATCTGGATTTGAGTGAGATTGAAAAAGGAGGTTACGACCATTTTATGCTCAAGGAAATTTTTGAGCAACCCAGATCCATTCAGGACACATTCAGGGGTAGGATTGCCACTGATTTCAGCTCCATTCATCTTGGGGGGCTTTTCTCTGTGGAAGAAAAATTAATTGCTGCCAAAAGGATTATTATTATTGGTTGTGGTACTTCCTGGCATGCAGGACTTATTGGTGAATATCTTTTAGAGGATGTGGCCCGAATTCCGGTTGAGGTTGAATATGCCTCAGAATTCAGATACAGGAAGCCACTAATATTTAAAGACGACATTGTTATTGCAATCAGCCAGAGTGGAGAAACAGCCGATACTCTTTCCGCCATCCAACTGGCAAAGGAAAAGGGAGCTACTGTATTAGGAATTTGCAATGTGGTTGGATCGAGTATTTCCAGAGAAACACATGCAGGTGTTTATACCCATGCAGGTCCGGAAATAGGTGTGGCTTCAACAAAAGCTTTTACTGCTCAGGTAACAGTTTTAACAATGATGGCACTTTTTCTGGGATATAAAAGAGGACATATTGCTGCCGGACGTTATGCTGAGTTAATCAAAGAATTGTCTGAAATACCGACAAAAATTGAAAAAATTCTAACCCAAAACGACAAGTTTTTACATATTGCAAAAAAATATAAAGATTCCACAAACTTTCTGTATTTAGGACGTGGTTATTCTTTCCCTGTTGCTCTGGAAGGCGCTCTCAAACTTAAGGAAATAAGTTATATTCACGCTGAAGGATACCCTGCAGCCGAAATGAAGCATGGTCCCATTGCATTGATCGATAAAAATATGCCAGTTGTTGTTATTGCCACCCGCGATGATTCCTACGAAAAGATTGTAAGCAATATTCAGGAAGTCAAAGCACGAAAAGGTAGCGTAATTGCTATAGTTACTGAAGGAGAGGAAGCTATATCCGGCATGGCCGATTATACATTGGCGATTCCTCATACAGATCAGAAACTTATGGCTCTATTATCGGTGGTTCCCCTTCAGCTTATCGCCTATCATATGGCAGTTCTAAGAGGATGCCATGTCGATCAGCCGAGGAATCTTGCTAAATCTGTTACGGTGGAGTAAAACTATTATCTTATTAATGGAATCGTTGGGACACACGGCCGTGCATCTTTATTAGTTTTTCCCGTACATTTCATCATAATATTTCTGATATTCACCACTAACAACGCGGTGAAGCCATTCCTGATTGGCAAGATACCAGTCTACCGTTTTTTCCAGACCTTCCTCAAATTCTAAAGAAGGCGACCAGCCAAGATTGTTTTGCAATTTTGAAGAATCAATGGCATAACGCAAATCGTGCCCCGCTCTGTCGGTAACAAAGGTAATGAGTCCGGCAGAAGTGCCCGGTTTGCGATTTAACTTTTTATCCATGATCTTGCATAATGCATGTATCAAATCGATATTCTTCCATTCATTATTTCCTCCAATATTGTAAGTTTCGCCAATTTTTCCCTTGTGAAAAATAGCGTCTATGGCTGAAGCATGATCAACCACATACAGCCAATCCCTTATATTTTCACCTTTACCATAAACAGGAATGGGCTTCATGTTTTTTATATTGTTGATTGCCAGCGGAATAAGTTTTTCCGGAAACTGATTGCCGCCGTAATTATTACTGCAATTTGAAATAACTACCGGGAGTTTGTAGGTATTGTGGTATGCTCTGACTAAATGATCGGAGCTGGCTTTTGATGCTGAATACGGACTTTGCGGATCGTATGAGGTGTCTTCAAGGAAAAATCCGGTATCGCCAAGACTTCCATAAACCTCGTCGGTAGACACATGATAAAATAACTTTCCTTCATAATTTTCTGCCCAAATTGCTCTGGCTGCGTTAAGTAAATTTGCCGTTCCAACGATATTGGTATAGATAAAGTCCATAGGACTGCTTATAGATCTGTCTACATGCGATTCGGCTGCCAGATGAATAACGGCATCAAAATTATGCTCTTTAAACAAATCATTTATTAAAGTGGCATCGGTAATATCGGCTTTAATAAAGTTGTAATTTTTGTTTTTATCAATATCGTTGAGGTTTTCTAAATTTCCTGCATAGGTAAGAACATCAAGATTATAAATGATGTAATCGGGGTAATGGTTTATAAAATGGCGGATTACATGAGATCCTATAAATCCTGCACCTCCGGTAATAAGTATCTTTTTCATGACTAAATTATTTTTTCAGAAATATTTTCAAGCTTAACCACCTGACATTTTAATTTTAAAGTAGCTTAAATATCTCTTATTTAACTGCATTTTCTCCATGGAATTAAAAAAGCCTGTTTATTTTAAATTATTAATACAGGTTTTGATCTTTATTTTTTTTCCAGATTTTTACGATAATAATTTTCCCAATCCCAGGCAGTTTTAAGACTTTGACCTAAGGTTTTTTCAGCTTTCCAACCCAATTCTTCATTGGCATAGCGGGTATCTGCCCAAACTTTTTCTATATCGCCTTCCCGTCTGCCAACAACCTTAAAATTAATTTTTTGGCCGCATACTTTTTCAAAAGTTCTTATTACCTCAAAAACAGAACTGCCGGTTCCTGTGCCAAGGTTGAAAATTTCAAAATTGGCTTTGTTTTTATGATTCAGCAATCGTTTAATGGAGATAATATGTGCCCGCGATAAATCCACAACATCGATATAGTCCCTGATAGCCGAACCGTCGGGTGTATTATAATCATCCCCAAAAACCTTTAATGCTTCCCTCAAACCATATCCGGTTTGAGTAATATAAGGAATCAGGTTGTTTGGAATACCCAGGGGCAGTTCGCCAATCAATGCTGAAGGATGTGCTCCGATTGGATTGAAATATCGCAAAGAAATAAAGTTTATCTCAGAGCTGACTTTAGCCACATCTTGTATAATTTCTTCCGAAATTTGTTTTGTATTGCCATAAGGTGAATTTGCAATCTTTATTGGCGAACGTTCATGAACAGGCAATTCGTCGGGTTCCCCGTAAACCGTGCATGAAGAGCTAAAAACAAGATTCTTAACCGAATGCCTTTTCATATTTTCAAGAATATTCATCAATGAATTCAAATTATTCTTGTAATATAACAAAGGCTTTTCGACCGACTCACCCACAGCTTTGCTGGCCGCAAAGTGAATTATGGCTTCAATTTTTGGATACTTTTCGAATAGAAGATCGGTTTCTTCGGAATTGGATAGATCGGTTCTTTCAAAAAAGGGTCTTTTTCCTGTAATTTCTTCTATCCTGTCAATAACATCCGCATAGCTGTTTGAAAGGTTGTCGGCTATAAGAACCTCAAAACCTTCCCTGAGTAGTTCAACGCTGGTATGTGAACCAATAAATCCCGTTCCTCCTGTTACTAATATCATCTTATAAGCTCCAATAATTCAGATTTTTAAATTTATTTCTGTAAACACCTTTAAGGTCAACGAAAAGAGAGTTGTTATCCATGATGGCTTTAAAGTAATCCTCGTCCAGATTCGTATATTGCTTATGACTAACTGCGACTACAACCGCATCGTAGGGAGGATTGATTCTTTTTGTCAGTTTTATTCCATATTCTTCATGAACTTCATCTGCAGAAGCATAGGGGTCTACCACATCAATATTCAGGCCATAATCCTGTAATTCTTTGATCACATCAACTACTTTTGAATTTCTAATGTCACTAACATTCTCCTTGAAGGTAACACCCATTATCAGCACTTTTACCTGCTTGGGTGTTTTATTCATGAAAATAAGTTTTTGTACTATTTCCTTAGCTATGTGTTCACCCATTCCATCATTGATTGCTCTGCCCGAATTAATTATCTGGGCATGATGCCCAAATTTTGCAGCTTTATAGGTTAAATAATAAGGATCAACACCAATGCAATGGCCTCCGACTAAGCCGGGAAAGAAATTCAGAAAATTCCATTTTGTACCTGCGGCTTCCAGTACCTCATAGGTATTGATATTCATTTGGTTGAAAATCATGGAAAGTTCATTCATAAATGCAATATTGATATCGCGCTGACTGTTTTCAATAATTTTTGCAGCTTCTGCCACTTTTATTGAAGCAGCCCGAAACACTCCAGCTGTAATAATTAATTCGTAGGTTTTAGCAATTTCTTCAGCCGATTCAGCATCGATACCACTGGTAATTTTGGTAATTTTTGTTAAGGTATGGAGTTTGTCACCCGGATTAATTCTCTCCGGAGAAAATCCGACTTTAAAATCTCTGACACATGTTAATCCTGAAGTTTCCTCAAGCAAAGGAACACAATCTTCCTCTGTGCAACCAGGATAAACCGTTGACTCATAAACTACGTAATCGCCTTTTTTCAGCACCTGGCCTACAAATTTTGTGGCGCTTAGAAGTGGGCGAAGATCGGGTTTTTTATAATCGTCGATAGGTGTTGGAACTGCCACAATAAAGAACCGTGCTTCTTTAAGGTCTTCAATATGTGAAGTGAAGATTATATCGGTATTATTAAAATCTTCCTTTACCAATTCATTACTTGGGTCTATTTGCTGTTGCATAAGCTTAACCCGTTCATCTTTAATATCGAATCCAATTACAGGAACTTTTTTCGCAAATTCCAGGGCAATTGGGAGGCCTACATAACCTAGTCCTATTACGGCAAGTTTGTTTTTCTTTTCCTTAATTTCAGAATACATATTATTTGGTTTTATTTTTTAATCAATGGATGATAATCACCCTTTAGTCCTATGGGTTCAGAGTTTCTAATATTATAAACCAGTTCAATGGAGGGTCTAGAATCCTGAAGTCCAAATCCATTTCCGGCAAGAATATTCTGATAGGTTGTAGTATGCAGATCGGTAAATCCCCCGCTAAATTCAATTTCTTCCTTATCTATGGTTATGGACCTGTATGTTCTTTGACCTTTTTCTTTCACGTTTTTAGGTAAGTCGTTATAGTCCAGGCTCATAAACCACCTCACCCTTGCTTTTTCCAGCTGAAGAACTCCGGCCGCTTTATCTTTTTCCAGTAGTTGCACCTTGTTTTCCATAACATCGCCGAAGATCCATGTAAGCATATCAAAAAAATGAACACCTATGTTGGTTGCCACGCCACCAGATTTTTCAACATCACCCTTCCATGAATAATGGTACCAGTGTCCACGTGATGTAATATAGGATAAGTCGATATCGTGCATTTGGTCGGCAGGGCCTTTTTCTATTTTTTCCTTGAGAGCTATAATACTCGGATGGTATCTGAGCTGTAATATGTTATGTACTTTTTTGCCGGTTTGTTTTTCAAAATCAATAAGTCCATCAATGTTCCACGGATTTAATACCACGGGCTTTTCACATATAGCATCGGCGCCCGATTTTAGGGCAAAGCGGATGTGTGAATCGTGCAGATAATTAGGAGAACAGATACTTATATAATCAACATTTACGTTTTTTCTTCTCAATTTATCCAGATGGCGGTCAAATCGTTCATATTCAACAAAAAAATCTGAATCGGGGAAATAATTATCTATAAATCCAACACTGTCAAATTTGTCGAGGGCGGCAATCAGGTTGTGACCTGTCTCCTTAATAGCCTGAACGTGTCTTATTGCTATATATCCTGCAACTCCAATTATGGCAAAATTCTTCACCCCCTTTTTCTCATTCATTGTATATAAAATTAATTAGTTTTTCTCACTTTTCCATTTTCAAGAATATATTTTTCCTTGCTCTCTTTGCATACGGCGATATTTTGAGAATCGAATTCAAGCCGATGCCCAAATTCACTCATCCAGCCAATATGTTTGGCCGGATTACCAATAACAAGGGCATAGTCGTCAACTTCCTTGGTAACCACTGCGCCGGCACCAATAAAAGCATACTTCCCAATCGGGTTACCACAGATTATAGTAGCGTTTGCACCTATACTGGCGCCTTTTTTAACATGGGTTTTAAGGTACTGATCTTTTCGGATTACAGCACTACGCGGATTCACTATATTTGTAAACACCATCGACGGACCGAGGAATACATCATCATCGCATATAACGCCGGTATAAATGGAGACGTTATTCTGGACTTTTACATTATTTCCAAGTATTACATCTGGTGAAATAACAACGTTCTGACCAATATTGCAATGTTCTCCAATAATACAATTGGGCATAATATGACTGAAGTGCCAGATTTTGGTTGACTTTCCAATCCTGCACCCGGGATCAATCACCGCTGTTTCGTGAGCAAAGTATTCTTTTTCAGACATAATTATTTAAAAAATTCATTAACCGATTCGGTAATATACTTTAATTGCAACTCATCCAGTTCTGTGTGCATGGGCAAGGAGAGAACTTCTGTGCAAATTTTTTCTGTAATGGGAAAATCACCCTCAACATAGCCGAGATTTTTATAAGCCTCCTGCAAATGAAGCCCAACAGGATAATATATCATAGCCGGAATTCCCTTTTCATTTAAAAAATGCTTCAGGGCATCTCGTTTTCCATTTTTTACTTTAAGGGTGTATTGATGGAAGATATGTTCTGAATTTTTAAACCGAAAAGGTGGAGATATCTGAGGATTTTCTTGAAATGCAGTATCATAATAAGCGGCAGCTTTTTGGCGTGCTTTGTTGTAAGCGTCTAAATATTTGAGTTTTACAGAGAGTATAGCTGCCTGAAGGCTGTCTAATCTCGAATTCAGACCTACCTGCTCATAATAATATTGCTGTTTCATTCCGTGATTTGCAATTATGGAAAGCTTTTCAGCAAGTTCGTCATCATTTGTAAATATGGCACCACCATCTCCAAAGGCTCCCAGATTTTTGGATGGGAAAAAAGAGGTGGTTCCTATGTGGCCCAGAGTACCTGCTTTTCCGGTTCTGCCATTATTGAAATTATATTTGGCTCCAATAGCCTGGGCTGTATCTTCTATTACAAAAAGATTATGGGTTTCTGCCAGTTCCAAAATTTTATCCATATTGGCACATTGCCCAAAAAGATGGACTGGCATAATAGCTTTTGTTCTGCTGGTAATGGCTTTTTTGATATTCTCAGGATTGATATTGAATGTATCCGGGTCAATATCGACCAATACCGGTTTTAAGCCGAGGAGTTGAATTACTTCAATGGTTGCAATGAAAGTAAAAGGGGAGGTGATTATCTCATCGCCGGGTTTCAGATTTAAGCCCATGAGAGCCAGCTGAAGAGCATCGGTTCCGTTCGCACAGGGAATTACATGCTTAACGGCCATATAAGTTTCAAGTTCCTTTTGAAATTTTTTTAAGGCGGGGCCTTTAATAAATGCTGAACTATCAATAACAGATTGGATTGCAGAATTGACCTCTACTTTAATTTTATCATATTGGCCCTTTAAATCGACCATTTGGATATTTTCCATCGCCAAGAAAATCTAATTTTAATACGAAGATAACGATTCTATTCAGAAAAGGTTTATTCGAAAACAGAAAAGAGTTAGTAATTTTTTTTGGATGATATGAAATCCAGAACTAAATTTGAAAATCTAATTTAAAAAACGGCAACTTGAATATTCTGAATTATTTACGCGAGCTTTTATTATTTTCCGAAAAAGTAGTTTTACCGGGCTTTGGGAGCCTGAAAATTATTAAGGTGCCCGCAAAGGTATCAGGTAATAAGATTACTGCCCCAAAATCGGAATTAATTTTCGATGCCACCGAATCTATGGATGACGATTTGTTAAGCAGTAAGCTATCCAACGCAGAAGATTTACCCATGGAGGAGGCCAGGCAGAAAGTGCTTGAATTTATTGATGAAATTAAATTTTCACTCGACAAAGGAGAAGCGTATACAATTCCCGGATTGTGTAAAATTTTACGGGATGAAGATAACAATATCAGCCTTGAAAAGGATTCTGAATTAGTTCTTGACCCTGATAATTTTGGATTGGAGAGTTTTGAGTTGGATGATTTTGAGGAAGAGGTGCAGGAATCTTCTGAGACAGAAAAAAGAAAAAGTGATGTAAGCGAGCCTTTGAAGGAAGTTGAAAAGAAAGAGGAGCCGGATAAAAAAGTCCAAAGTGAAAAAGTAACTGAGCAAACCATAAAGGAGTCTGTGCCTGTGGAAAAAAGTAGTTCAGTTGTTATTCCCCCCATAAGAAAAAATAACCGGAGTACCGTTTGGTTTGTAGTTGGTGCTGTTGTGGTCCTTATGGCTGCCATTATAATCATTTCTTTTCAAACCAACCTGACGAATAATGAGTTAAACTTCGATTCCTTTTTCGGTGAAGAGGAAGTAATAATTGAGGATAATATTCCTGAGTCAGGGGATGAAGACTTCAATTTTGATGAGCTCGTAAATGAATTTGAAAAGGATATTGATTCTATAACTTCAATTAAAAATGCACTAAAACCAACAGAAACCGAAGAGGATAAGGAAGCGGAGGGCTCTTTGAATGAATATTACATTATTGCCGGGAGCTTTAAAGACGCTAAAAATGCCGATGATCTTCAGAAGGAGCTGGTATTAAAAGGCTATCCGGCCATAACCCTTGATCTTGGGAATGGAATTTACCGGGTGAGTGCCATGTCATTCAGCGATAAAAATCAGGCTCTGAACGCATTAATTACTTTCAGGGAAAGCATGAATATGAGCGGAGCATGGCTGATGAGTCTGGAATGATTAGCTTAATACCCTGAATTTATTAATTTATCGCGATACATTATAATACAAACATAATTGCGGAGCAGAATTGAAAGATTGTGTAAAGTCATCTTTTTCAGGTGAAAAAGATTCAGGGCATGCAACAAATCAACCGGGAAGTTACATTTTTATAAATTTGAATATTTCGATGCCCTCCGTATGAAGAATTCTTATAAAATAAACATCATCCATTAGGTGTTCCAAAGGCAGGGTTACAAAATTTCCTGGATCCAAATGCTGTATTATTCTCCTGCCTGTCTTGTCAAATATTTCAATTTTACTTATGGATTCTTCTGCATCGATATGAAGTTTATCCAAACATGGGTTAGGATAAATCTGTGTAGATCTGATCTCTCTTTCCATAAGATTTGTTGAGGGCGTGAGCTGGTACCAGTTCAGCTCTATACCTTTGCTTCCATTGCCGCTATAGGTTAGTTTTAATTTCTTGTCACCTGAAGGAATTTTGAAATATCTAGTTATTTCAGTCCAGGAAGCTCCAAGCATGTTAGCCATTATTGGAAAATTACCTGTCGATGCGTTGTTAATTTGAATATCCAGATCACCAGTATTTATAAGTTTGGCTCTAATTTTGAATTGATAGTTTCCTTCCGGAACATCATTTATGTTATATTCCACGGTAGCATCAGAAGCTTCATTTGTAATCCCGAAATAACCAACACAGTCATCAATTGCAAGGACATCCATTTGAGATGAATTCGTGAATTCTTCTGCTTTAATTACGATTCCGTCTAATACGAAGTCAACAACCGAGAATTTCACCTCAGTATAATGATTCTGGTTATTGTCATAATTTCCAAAACCCACAATCCGAAGGTATCTTGCAGTAGTAAGCGGGAATGGAAAAAACTCCGTATTTACTGTCGTGCCGCTACTCTCACCCCCATTTATAACCTTGTACCATGTTTGTCCGTCTAAGGAGGTTTCTACATCAAAATATGATTTTCTTAGATGACCTCTTTTAAATGCAATATGAATACCGTTTATTGAAACTTTCTGGCAGAATTCGAACCGAATCCAGTCTCCTTGCGTAGCCGACTCCCAATACGTGTCATAATCATTATCCCGGATCCATAACATGGAGTTTTGAGCATTTGATGCAGATATTGTTACATCTCCTACATCCTGTCCGGCTGCGCCACCTTTTGGTGCGATTATGAAAGAAGAAAGTCCATAATCCGGATAATTAAAAAAAGGGATGGATATATTTGCAATTAGCTCAGTTCCTTTTTGTTCATCTTCACTGTATGCTTTTACTTCATATCCGTCTGCTATCAGGATTGATTGAGCCTTATCTTCACCAATTTCTGTCAGGTCTGCTGCATTATATACGCCTGCTTTATTAAAATTCTGAACATTTCCCCTGAAATAGAGTCTGTTGTAGAGACTTACCAGCTGGCCTGATTCAATTTTAGGGATCCATTCCTTACCAGGTTCTTGCATGGGCTCGGCCATTTCATTCAGCCAGGTAAGATAGGCGTTGATCATCTGATCAGCGGTATCAGGATAAATATCTATGAGATTGATACTTTCAGAAATATCATTCTTCAGGTCGGCCAGATGAAATTCGTCTTTATCCACTACCAGTTTCCAATCCTTATAACGTACTGCCCATGTACCCTTATCGCCCCCTTCAGACCAGAACATAAATTTGTGGTGTGCAGTATCTTCATTTGTGAGAGCGGGAAGAATACTTTTTCCATCCAGTGGTAAATCTGTTGGTTCCTCAATATCCAGAGCATCCAGCACAGTGGGTAAAATATCGAGGGATATAATAGGGGTGTCGACAATTCTGCTGCCCGCGAAGCGCACCGGCCAGCTAATCACGAAGGGTGTTCTGATACCACCTTCCCAATTCTGGCCTTTCAATCCTCTGAGCGGGGAATTATTGGCATGGGTTGCTCCGGCTCCACCATTGTCAGTAAGAAAAAACAACAAGGTATTTTCCCACAGTCCCTCTGCTTTAAGTGTATTGACCACCTCTCCTACCCCGTTGTCGAGATGTCTGAGCATGGCCATCAGTATATTCCTTGTGGTATCACCGGTATCAAAATCAGCTATGTCTTCTGCAGGCGCCTGCATGGGAGAATGGACTGCGTTGTATGCCAGATAACAGAAGAAGGGCTCATCCTTATGATTTTTAATGAAATTAACTGCTTCACCGGTCAATAAGTTGGTCAAGTAGCCTTCTGCAGTTATCTTATCGAGGCCTCTGAACAAGGGGTCATCCAAATCGTCCAGATCATAATAATCATGCGCGCCCCTGCCCATAAAACCGTAAAATTCATTAAAACCTCTTGCAACAGGATTGTATTCAGGGGTTGATCCCATGTGCCATTTACCAAAAGCTCCCATTACATATCCTTTTGATTCCAAAAATTTTGGAAAGAGGGGGATACTAAGATCGATACCCGAACCTCCCTCACCGGCAGTATAAACACCTGCTCTCTGCTGATATCGGCCAGTGAGCAGTCCTGCACGTGTCGGAGAACAAACATTACCAGATATGTATGCTTGTGAAAAAAAAATTCCTTCATATGCCAGGGCATCCATATTTGGAGTGTTTACTTCGGCCGGGTGGTGTTCATTAAAACTTAAATCGGCATATCCCTGATCATCGGTTATGATTATAATGATGTTAGGCAAGGATATCTCTTGAGCAACTGCTTGATTCATTGTTACAGTCAATGAACAGATTGTGAAGATACCAAGTGGTTGTTTATATAGGTATTTGGTAATCATGTTATAATGGTTTTAATTAAAAAACAAACTTATATTTTTAGTATTAATACCGAACTAATTATTTCATAATTATGATTTTCACTGATAAAAAAAACATCTGTCCGGCAAGAGATATTCCATTGTATTTATTTCAAATTTTATTTATTTACCTCTTAAATTAAGAGATTATTAGACCAAAATTATTTATTTCAATATAAATTAGTATTCGAAATTAAACTAAACTAGCTATTCATTATGACTGCAAAAAGAATCTTTCAGGTTGCTGTTTTAATATTTCTTTCCTTACCGCTTTTTTCTCAGGTACGTGAAATAACAGGCACTGTTTTGAATGAAGAAAGACTACCTATGATTGGAGTTACCGTTGTAGTTGAAGGCACTTCTGTGGGAACAGTAACTGATTTGAATGGAAACTATAGCATTCAAGCTTCCGGTCAAGATCGGTTAAAATTCAGTTTTGTAGGAAGTCAGGAGGTATTCAAAGCAGTCAGTGAAAATACAGTAATAAATGTTACTTTGATGGAAACCGTTACATCGCTTGATGAAGTTGTTGTAATGGGTTACGGTCAAATAAAGAAGGCCAGCGTTGTTGGATCTATATCACAGGTTAAAGGAGATGAATTGTTAAAGGCAGGTGGAGTTACAAACCTAAGCAATGCGATAACCGGTATGCTTCCTGGTGTGGTTACAATACAAAACTCAGGAGAACCGGGTAATGACGCTGCAACTATTTTTATTCGGGGGCAAACAACATGGAATAATGCACAACCCCTGATACTTGTGGATGGGGTGGAAAGAGAATTGAATGATATTGATCCCAGAGAGGTGGAGAGTATATCTGTGCTTAAAGATGCTTCTGCAACTGCTGTGTTTGGAGTTAAGGGGGCGAACGGTGTAATCCTTGTTACCAGCAAAAGAGGTAAGGAAGGAAAACCAGAGCTGAATATCAGCGCTAATACTACGGTTAAAACTGTATCCAGGATCCCGGTTCTACTGGGTTCATATGATGCTTTAAGGCTCAAGAATGATGCAATTGAGAGGGAGATTAATGTTAACGAATCTAGCTGGGGATGGTATATGCCTCAGGAGGTATTGGAACAATTTCGCTTACAGGAAGACCCCGAACTGTTCCCTGATGTTGCCTGGCATGAACACATGGTTGAAGACTATGCATTGAGTCACAATATCAACATGAACGTATCCGGAGGAACCGATTTTGTAAAGTATTTCAGTTCCTTGTCCTACCTGACGGAAGGCGATATTCTTGGAACCAAGGATTATGGCCAGGGTTATGATCCGAATTACTCCTATGACAAGTATAATTTCAGGAGCAATCTGGATTTCAAGCTTACGAAAACAACGAGCCTCAGCATAGATGTGTCTGGATACTATTCTTCGAAAAGAGAGCCTGCGGGTGGTTCTAACGCATACTGGAAGGGTGTTTATTCGCAACCCCCTGACTTGTTTCCTGTGCAATATTCCGATGGATTTTTCGGACAGACATCCAGATGGGACCGGTATGACAATCCTGTTGCTGCGCTAAATCTGGGGGGCTATAATACTGAAAACATGACACAGCTGTTATCCGACTTCAAATTTAACCAGAAGCTGGATTTCATTACCAAGGGCTTGTCAGTAAATGCAAAATTCTCCTACGATAATTTATACCGAACCAATGGTGTTAATGTGGAAGACGAAGGAACCGTGTACAAATATATTGTACCCGAACTTATGTTGAGTGCACAGAATGCTGAAGATTCGATTTCTGCTGTAGAATATGATTTCCCGGCGACCTATGGCGTTGAAATACATCAGTTCAATTTTGTTGACAAACCCTTTGTGTCAACTGCAGAAAGTGCCTCTTCAAATATCACCAGAAATCTTTTTTACCAGTTTTCACTCAACTATAGAAGAGCTTTTGGACTGCACGACATAAGTGCGCTTGCCCTGCTGAACAGAGATCAAAGGACGAGTGGCACGGATTTTCCGAGCTATCGCGAAGACTGGGTAGGTCGTGTAACCTATAATTATGATGAACGTTACTTTTTTGAAGCAAATGCTGCCTATAATGGTTCTGAGAAATTCGGGCCGAAATACAGATTTGGTTTTTTCCCTTCCCTTGCAGTGGGATGGATCGTTTCCAACGAAAAGTTTTTCGAAGCCATTTCCGAGACGGTCAACAAATTAAAGTTTCGCTATTCTGATGGAAAAGTTGGAAGTGACAGGGGAATTCCACGTTGGGGCTATGTGGGAGGCTGGGAACTGACAAATAGCAGGATGAGTTTTGGCTATCCAAACCTTCAGCCTTCATATGACATGTACAGGGAGGATATTATAGCCAATCCCGAAATTCACTGGGAAGTGGCCCGAAAAAGAGACATTGGAATGGAGACCTCCTTTCTGGATTATATGCTTTCTTTTGATCTTGATTTTTTTTGGGAGAATCGAGACGACATATTCATGAGCGGGGAACAAAGGACCATTCCTCCATGGTTTGGGGCTGCACCAGTCGCAGCTAACCTGGGAAGTACAAAAAGTCATGGATGGGAAGTGGAAATGAGGTTTAAGCGGCAGGCTTCTTCTTCCGGGTTGCGCTACTGGTTTAATGGTAGCTATGGCTTTGTGGTTGATGAGGTTATTTACCGGGAGGATCCTGAACTGATGCTGGATTATCAAAAAGATGCCGGATATCAAATAGGACAGACTACAACGCAGTTAACAGCAGGTTTTATGCATACCTGGGACGATATTTATACCAGTACATTGGGAGAGAGTAATACATTCAGGATACCGGGAGATTATAGTATTGTTGATTTTAATTCAGACGGTGTAACAAACAGCTATGATAATGTCCCTTACGCCTTTCCTTCAAGGCCACAATATAACTATAATTTGTCTGCAGGAATTGAATTCAAAGGCTTCAGTGCATCGGTTCAGTTTTATGGAGTGCGTAACGTAAGTAGGAACATCTCACTTTCCGCATTCTCTGGAGGTATGTCCGTGGCCAGACCTTTCCACATGGAAGAAGGATGGACACCCGAAACCTGGGAAACGGCTACATATCCTGTACTCAGATACGACATGGGCTCACCCTCGGGATACTATAATATTAAAAATGCATCCTATCTGAGACTTAAAAACGCAGAGCTGGCTTATAACCTGAATGCAAAATTCCTGAGTCGTATCGCCGTATCCAGATTACGCATTTTCATAAATGGGAACAATCTCTTCATATGGTCGAAGATGCTTGAAGACAGAGAGGGGGGATCCTACGATGAGCATAATTACCCAATGCTTAAGCGTTACAATTTTGGGGTAAATATTACATTTTAATATTAATGAACACCGATATGAATTCACGAATTATTTTAATTATAGCCGGACTGATGCTCATGGGCATATGGTCATGTGAAGAATACCTGGACAAGGTGGAAGCCTCAGATATCACAGAGGAAGATGTTTTTGGCACCTATATAACTTTTCAGGGCTTTGCAGACCAGATGTATGATCTTGTGGTGGCTTATAATAATCAGACTAATAATTGTTCATACAATTATGGAGACCATGTGGTTGCAAATGCTTCCGGCATGCCCGCCTATCAATGGGATGTGGGTAATTACTGGGCATGGTACACCAACAGCAAGACGATCTTTACGGGCGGTGATAATGAAGATGAGGGGCTATGGAGTGGTTCCTGGAAAGGGATCAGAATAGCTAACCTGTGTTTGAAAAATATTGATTATCTGAGCGAAGCTACCGATGAGGAGCGGGATCTTCTTATGGGGCAGGCTTATTTCTTCAGAGCCTTTTTCCATTGGGAAATTGTAAGGGCTTTCGGAGGCATGCCATATATTGATATGGTTTTGGAACCGAGCGATAACATGAAGCTCGAAAGGTTGTCCTACCATGAGTCAACAGAAAGAATAGTTGAAGATCTGGATAAGGCCATCGCGCTCTTGCCCAAGGATTGGGATGAAACTGAAACCGGCGGTCAGACCATAGGAGCAAATCGGGGACGGGCCACATTAGGAAGTGCCATGGGTATTAAAGCAAAAGCCCTACTGTTTGCAGCAAGCCCACTGATGAATAATGAATCAACAGGGAGCGGATTCGTTTATAATACTGAGCTGCTCGAACAAACTGTCGAAACGGCTCACAAGTTTTTGAAACTGGCCGACGAAGGCTATTATGCTCTAGAGCCCCTAAGTACTTATAATAATATTTTCTATACTCTTGATGGAACCGTACCCTGGAGAACGGAAATTATCTGGCAGAGGGTACAATGGATCGGAAAGACAGGTTATTCCGGTTATAAGAATCAGGGGCCCGGAAGGCTTTTCATGGGAGGCCGTTTGGGACAGGTCCAAAACTGCGAGGCGCCAACTGAAAATCTGATCGAATTGTTTGAGATGCATTCAAGTGGATTGCCGATAAGCGAAGGAGATGCAGGATTTGATCCGGCACATCCCTGGGATGGGAGGGATCCAAGATTTTATAAAACCATTCTTACAGATAGTACCAGATGGGTAAAGACCTTGCCGGTTAGCGATCCAAAGGCCTATTTGCAGCTGTATAACGGTGGGCTCGACCGCGGCGCCCAGGGCTCTCTAACAGGCTATATGGTTAAAAAATTCTGGCCCTATGGCGTAAATTCTGTGGATGCAGACTGGCAGAAATTCATGTTCAGATGTCCTATCCTGCGTCTTGCAGACATATATCTCATCTATGCAGAAGCTGCTAATGAATTATATGGGCCTACCGCTGTGCCAACTATTAATGGTGAAACAGGAATGACAGCCGTAGAAGCAGTTAATATTGTCCGTACCAGAGCCGAGATGCCAGATGTGGATTCCAGATTTACTACTGACAAAGAGACATTTTCTGAGCGAATAAGGGTGGAACGATCTATCGAATTTTGCTTTGAGGGTCACAGGTGGCATGATCTCAGAAGATGGCATATAGGACACCTGCCGGAGTACAAAACGCTTTACGGACTCGACTTTAATAAGGAACATACCAGCTTTTCAAAGACTAAGATCCTGGACAGGGTTTTCATTGAGAAGCATTACTGGATGCCACTTAAAAGGGATGAGGTATTGTTATATGAAGGATATTATCAGAATCCTGGATGGTAAAAACTGAAAATAATTATCAAATATGGACCTATTGACTAAAAATATGACAAACAACTTATTTCGACTATTGCTGACTTTTGGAATGCTCTGTCTGGTTTCAACAAGCCTGTTGGCACAAAAAAAAGTCATAGAAGTATTAGGAACCGTCACTGATGAATCCGGGCAGGCAATTGAAAACGCAAGGATATTTTCAGAAAGTAATAATGCAAAATCAAGTACAAAGGGGGATGGTACTTTTGTTATCAACACAGATATGAATGATGTATTGCTCATTGAATCCGATGGGAATGAATCAATGATTGTAAATGTTTCCAGTTTGCTAGGAGGAAGCAGCATACTACAGATGGTCGGCATGCCCTTCGGGCAGACTGAGCAGGATGTTGTTCAACTTCCCTTTGGGACCCTGTCAAAAAGACAATTGGTGGGACCTGCATATACCTTTAAAAGTGATGAAATCCTTGAATACGACCAGCGTCAGGGTGTGGAAGGCTTTTTATCTACCCGGGTACCCGGACTGTTTGGTAATATCGACAACCGTGGGATATCCCAGTGTCTTATTGTCGTTGATGGCATACCCAGAGATGCTGATAATATAAATCTGCAGGAAGTTGAGGAAATAACCTATCTGGCTGATGCCAGTAACAGGCTGCTCTATGGCACTCAGGCTAATAATGGGATTATACTGATTACGACCAAAAGGGGACACCGGTTTAAAGAACGGATTAATGTTTCAGTGGAGCAGGGTTTCGACATCCCAATTTCGTATCCGAATTTTCTGAATTCATATGATTACGCCCGGATGTATAATCAGGCTTCATTGAATGACGGACTGTCTCCCAGGTACGATTCAGCTACTCTTGTGGGATACCGGGATCGTACGAATAGCTTGCTTTATCCAGACCAGAATTATTACGATGAAACATTCCTAAGGAATTTCCGGCCATTTTCAAATGTGATCACGGAATTTTCCGGGGGGAATAAGAATGCCAGCTATTATCTGAATCTGGGATGGAGAACCACTGGTAGCCTGATCACGGTAGGAGAAGGTGCAGATATCAGGTCTGACCGATTAAACATTAGAGCCAATGTTGATTTCAAGGTTACCGAACAGATCAAGATGAATGTGGATGTTGTAGCTATTTTTGACCGAAGTCATGAGCCCAGCCCTGCTGATGGCAGGGACTTCTGGTCTGATGCAGCACGCATCCGCCCCAACGATTATCCGATGCTGATTGATACCAGCGATATTACTCTTCCTAATCCTGGTATCATAACCAATTATGTGGAAGATGGAAAAATCCTTGGGGGAACCTCACAGTTCCAACAAAATATTTATGGAGATCTCGTATCAGCCGGATATTCTAATCCAATGCACAGGACAGCGCAGTTTAATACAGGACTTGACTTTGATCTGAAAAATATTTTGTACGGACTAAGTGCGAAGGCTTACCTCAGTTTTGATATTTATAATTATTTCCGTTCTGCTCAGGAGAATGATTATGCTGTTTATGAAGTTATTCCAAATATTGGGGATACCCTAAGGGTTAAAAGGATCAATGAAGATGTTTTCTCCGGAAGCCAGGTAATCAGGAATCAAACATTTAAAAGGAAAATTGGTTATTTCGGAACATTGAACTATAACAGGACATTCGGTGATGATCATATTTTGAGTGCTGTTGCCCTTGCCTATGCCGACAGGTTTATGGAAGAAGATGAATTCTATCCTGAACTCCACCTTAATTTCGCAATGAGAGCAAATTATATGTATAAGGATAAATACATTCTTCAATTAAGCAGCGCTGTTCCCGGTTCGCCTAAACTGGCGCCAGGAAATCGCTTTGCCCTATCGTATTCGGCTGGAGCGGCCTGGGTGCTTTCTGAAGAGGGATTCCTGTCCAGGTCTTCGGTTTTTAATTACCTGAAACTGAAAGCCAGCTATTCCCTTGTGAATACTGATGAGGGTCTGGATGATTATTTCATGTATAGTAATAGTTATATTGAAGCATCGGATCTATACATGTATGCAAATCAGTCATATGGGAATTACCCAATGTTATTTGACAATTTTGGGAATCCTTTGATAGGCTATGAAAAGAGAAGTGAAAGCAATGTGGGTATGGATGCAAGCCTGATGGATTATAAACTTCATTTCACAGCGAATTATTTTTATTCCAAATCTTTTGATGAAGTTCAAAACCTGGACAATCTTTTCCCTGCTTATCTTGGAGGCTTTAGTATAAATGAAAATTATGCGAGTTATCAGGATCAGGGTGCCGATTTCGGCATATACTATAATGGAAGGGCTGGTGAAATGAAATTTAATCTGGGACTAAATGCGATATATTCAGTACCGAAGGTTTTAATCAGAGACGAACCCAACTATGAGGAAGATTATAGAAAGCGCGTAGGGAAAGCTTCTGATGCTATTTTTGGATATGTGGCAGATGGTTTCTTTGCGGACGCAGATGATATTGCCGATTCACCCGCACATACTTTCGGGGATGTACAGCCTGGCGACATAAAATATCTGGACCTGAACGATGATAATATGATTGATGAGAAAGATCAAAAGGTCATAGGAAACAATGGTTCCAGGTTTCAACTTGGAATAAATCTGAACCTGAAATACAAGAATCTTGAGTTTTTCACCCAGGCTATTTGCCAGAGTGGAGGTGAAGAACTTTACAATTCAGAATATTACTGGATCTATGGTGACAGAAAGTATTCTGAACTGGCTCTGAACAGTTGGACTCAGGAAACTGCTGAAACAGCAGATTATCCAAGATTGTCAACGCAAAATAATTCCAACAACTTCCGGAATTCAACCTTCTGGCTTGAGGATAATGACTATTTTACCCTGAGAGCGGTTCAGGTCAGCTACAACTTGCCTGCAGCCATTATGAACGGCCTGCCTGTAAGTCAGCTTAAATTTTACCTAAGAGCTCAGAATGTATTTACTCTGTCACCATCGAAAAAGCAGCTTGAATTAAATGAAGATAGCTTGCCGCAATTCAGATCATATTCAACCGGTATTACATTATTGTTTTAATTAGGATAAATCATGAACTCTAAAAGATCAATCTCGATATTATTTGGCCTGGTACTAATGCTGAGCTCCTGTGAAAAATTCCTTGAACCCCAGAGAGATAACAGGCTGTCTGAAGAGCAGGTTTTTGGAAACCCGATTTTTGCTGAAGGTCTGCTCTTAAACGCCTATGAAGGGCTTCCGTCTTCCTATGTGGATAGTGACCTTGCTACAGATAATGCAGTTACTAATGAAATGGGGAGTAATTTACTTCGGATGGCCACAGGTGAATGGAAGTCTTCTACTGCAAACCCTGTTGGGAGCTGGAATGATGCCTATACCCAGATCTATTATCTTAATCTTTTTCTGGAAAGATTGTATGACGTGGAATGGTCCTGGGAAAGGAAAGAGGTCAATGATCTGTTTATCAAAAGGTTAAAAGGAGAAGCGTATGCGCTGAGAGCCTTGTATGAGTTTTACCTTCTGCAGGCACATTCAGGTATTTCAGAATCTGGTGAATTACTCGGATTTCCTATTATTACTGAAGTATTGACCGTTGAGGATGACCTTAAACTGCCCCGCGATACGTATGAAGATTGCTTAATTCAAATATTAGCTGATTGTGACACAGCAATTTCGAATCTGACTGATAAGTATGTGGATACGGGTGATCCCATTTTTGATCAGGTATATGGAAGTTCATATCAGAACCGGATGAATGCAACCATTGTCAGAGCCCTGATTTCCCGCATTTCTCTTCATGCAGCGAGCCCTTCCTATACCATAGATTTATCTGATCAGGAAAAATTGGAGCGGTGGGAAACTGCAGCGAAAAGTGCAGGTGAGATGCTTGCTTCGATCGGTGGAGTGGCCGGGTTGTCAGCCGGAGGACATTTATTTTACCTTCCGGTTACGATACCCGCATTAATAATTGATAAAGATATTATCTGGAGAAATGATTATGATTTAAGTAATGCGATCGAAAGAAATAATTATCCCCCCTCCTTATTTGGCAGAGGAAGAACGAATCCGTCTCAAAACCTGGTGGACGCATTCCCTATGAAAAACGGATACCCAATTGAAGACCTGGCATTAAGTGGCTTCGATGCAACAAAACCATATACAAACAGAGACCCCCGGCTGGAAGCATACATTGTCTACAATGGGAACAGGCTGCGTAAATTCATCCCCATTAATACCAGCAACGACGGAGGGAAAGACGGAATAAAATCAACAACAGAGTCTACAAGGACAGGCTATTACTTGAAAAAATTCATGAATCCTGATGTCAATGTGGATCCTTCCTCAACTAATCAGGCAATCCATTTTCATGTATATTTCCGCTATACAGAAATTTTCCTTAATTATGCTGAAGCAGCCAATGAGGCCTGGGGCCCCGACGGCGATCCGAATGGCTATGGATTTAGTGCACGTGATATTGTTCTGGCAATAAGACAAAGGGCTGGAATTGATCAGCCGGATAATTATGTCGGTGGGCTAGCATCTAAGGTCGAGTTTCGTGAACTTGTTCAGAATGAAAGAAGACTGGAACTGTGTTTTGAAGATTTCAGGTTCTGGGATCTCAGACGTTGGGGGCTTCCATTAAACGAGGCCTGTATGGGTGTTTATATCAATGACGGTGGTGCTACATTTGATTACCAGCTTATTGAAAACCGAAATTATGCTGATTATATGATCTATGGTCCAATACCTTATGATGAAATTTTAAAATACAACCTTTCTCAGAATAAAGGTTGGGAATAATATGATGTCCAATATGAAGTTATACCTAAATTCTATGAAACGAATTATCCCATATTTATCCGTCATTTTACTTATTTTCGGATGCGAGCAAACCCTTCCAGAGTTCGACGATTTTGACTATACCGCGGTATATTTTCCGCTCCAGTATCCTATGCGTACACTTTCCCTGGGGGAAGAAGAGAATTATGATAACACTCTGGAAAAGGAACTGATATTCCATATTGCTCCAAACATTGGTGGCATGTATGAAAATAATAAGTCGTGGACGGTTGATTTTGTGATTGATGAAAGTCTGGCTCAAAATATCCAACATATTGGTGGGGATACCATTTTGCCTTTGCCTTCATCCTATTACAGCATGAATCCTGATGATCAGGTTGTCATTCCTTCCGGCTCATTCAGAGGCATGATCGAAGTGCAACTAACGCAGGATTTTCTGGACGACCCCCTGGCTTATGGCAACCACTATGTGATACCCCTTAGAATCACAGCCACATCAGCAGATTCAATTCTTAAGGGGGAGTCTTCAGGAGTAACCGAGAATCCAGATCGCCGGTTGGCAAGTGACTGGGTTATACCGCCAAAGGATTTTGTGCTGTTTGGAATCAAATACGTGAATAAATATCATGGAACGTACTTGCACTTGGGGATGGATATTGTATATGATCAATATGATAATCCCATTGACACAACTATCTACCGAAAGTTCTATATCGTTGATTCTGAACTTTGGGATCTAAGCACCCGGGGAAAGAATTTGATTCATACCAATGGGATCGGAGAAAACCATGGGGCAGTTGACGGGGACTATAAAATGGCACTCGCTTTTTCTGAAAATGGAGATATCGTGGTAGATAGCATTGCCGGATCTGTATATGCCGTTTCCGGAAGCGGTAGTTTTGTCGCTGAAGGAGCTGAATGGGGTGGAAAAAAGAGAGATGCGATCTACCTTTCATATACTTTTCAGGAAAATGATACACTAAAGCATGTCGTTAATGATACACTGGTATTTCGAAACAGGGGAATAAAGTTCGAGGAATATAGTCCCATAGTATTTGAACCCAATTAGAGCCATGCTGAGTTTGCATCAAATGAGCAAATGTAGTATGGATGCTCTGCGTACAATTGTATTATTATATTTTTCTTCATTGGACTTCATTCTGAAGCCCAGCATACAGAGTTAAAATACCTTTCTGGTAAAGATGCCGCACATACTGAAGAGTGGGTGTTTTATTGCACCAGCGGAAGAAAAAGTATGGAGTGGTCAAGCATTCAGGTTTCGTCGGTATGGGAACAACAGGGTTATGGAACATATAATTACGGCTATGACTGGTAAAATGGTCGGGTAGCTGAAGAGGAAGGTCTGTATCGCCTGCATTTTACTGCACCGATCGAATGGAAAGAAAAGGTCATAGATATTGTTTTCGATGGCTCCATGACCGACACTGAAGTAAAGATTAACGGAAAATTAGCCGGTCCAACACACCAGGGAGCTTTCTATAGGTTTCAATACGACATCTCAGAGCTGTTGAATTATGGCAAAAAATCCTGTTGGAGGTGAAGGTTTCCAAAAGATCTGCAAATCAATCGGTAAATGAGGCGGAACGACAGGCTGACTTCTGGATATTTGGCGGTATTTTCAGACCGGTATTTCTTGAAATAAAACCCCCGGTTAATATTTACAGTGCTGCTCTGGATCCCAGGGCAGACGGAATACTCAGAACGAAGTAAGAACTGAACGAATCTGCAGGTAAAAATTGTACCATCAGCTTTCAGTTATTTGAGAATGATGTTGAGGTATCCGGAGAAATGGTAAGTGAACTGCAAGCTGGAGCCAGGTAACATAATCTTTCCTGCAGCTTTGACAACATTACCGCCTGGAATCCTGAAAACCCACAATTATATGAAATTCGTCTGAGCCTTAAAAGGAAAAATGAAGCACTGCATCAGGCAAATGAAACCATTGGCTTCAGGACCTTTGAGCTTAGTGAGCACGACAGATTCTATTTAAATGGAAGGAAAGTAGTTTTAAAAGGTGTGAACCGGCATTCCTTTCGTCCTGAAACTGGAAGATGTCTGAGCGACAAGGATCATCTGGAAGATATTCTCCTGATGAAAGAAATGAACATGAATCCTGTGCGTATGTCTCACTTTGTTCCTGATGAACGCTTTCTGGACCATTGCGATTCCCTCGGTCTCTTCGTATTGGATGAAGTCACCGGATGGCAGCAGGGCTATGATACAGTAGTAGGACCCAAACTTATCAGGGAGACAATACTGAAAGACGAAAATCACCCAAGTGTGGTGATATGGGACCATGGTAATGAAGGAGGTTGGAATTTTGCCAACAAAAAATATTTCCATATTTATGACATCCAGAAAAGGCTTGTTATTTATCCATGGCTATTAAGAAATGGGGTTGATACCAGGCACTATCCTTCATATAACTTCGACACTGCCAGGTACGCAAAGGGTAATGCCCCTTTTAAGCCCCTCGAATTTATGCATGGCCTGTATGACGGGGGTCATGGAACCGGACTCGAAGAATATTGGAAGCTCTATTAAAGTTCTCCCTTGCATGCATGCGGGTTTCTATGGGCATTTGCCGATGAGGCAATATTGAGAACAGATATGGATGGGCAGTATTATGATTCAGACGAAAACAATGCTCCTGACGGAATTCTGGAGCCCAATCATGAGAAAGAAGCAAGCTTTTATACTGTCAAGGAAATCTGGTCACCGGTTCAGATAATGCCCGTTGAGATCAACAGAGAATGGGATGGATGCTTATTTGTGCAGAATAAGTATCTGTTTTCAAATCTATTAGCTTGCTCCTTTGAATGGGAATGCATCAGAACAGAGCTTTGGAGTACTAAGGAATAAATTATCGGGAGAGCGAGTATTCAAGGTCCGGATGTACTTCCGGGCGAAACCCGGGAAATTAAGGTCGATTGCTTGGCGGATATTCAGGAGGCCGATATTTTCAGGCTGAAGGCTCTGGAAAAAAAAGGAAATGAGTTGTATACATGGACATGGCCAGTGAAAGAGACAAAGGAGCTGATATTAAACCCTAATCGACAGGAAATTTCTGATTCTCCCATACGGTTGAGCGAACATAAGGAGGTCATCGATGTATCGGCCTGCCAATATGATTTTGTATTTGAAAAGAATTCTGGCAATTTGTTAAAAGTTATTATAGATGATGAAGAAATTTTGCTTTCCGGAGGAGTTGTGACGAGGGGAATAAATCTGGAGAACAATTCCGTTAACTGGCATCTGGACAATTATGGCAACTTTCATTTGAAAATTCAAAATGAAAATGCCAGGCTGCACTGGGCAGTATATAAAGATTCGCGACTTAGGTACGAAGCAGATGTCGAAGGTCGCAATAACAGACTGAAAGACTGTGTTCTGGAAGAATTTCCCGGAGTGTCTTTTAACTATCCTGAGAAAGATATCAGGGGGGTGAAATGGTTGGGAGACGATCCATATAGGGTATGGAAAAACAGATTGAAAGGAGTTGAATTTGGAATCTGGCAAAAAGACTATTACAATACGGTAACGGGCGAAAGTTATAACGATCTTGTTTATATGGAATTCAAGGGTTATCACTCGAATGTATACTGGATGGAGTTAGAGACCTCCGGTAATCCGATAAGGATTAAAACGGAAACCCCTGATCTGTATGTTCAATTATACAAACCCGAAAGACCTAAACATATCAAAGGAGGACCTTATCCTGCATTTCCGGATCGGGATATTTCATTTCTTTATGAAATTCCGGCAATGGGTACAAAATTCAAGAAAGCTAATCAGATGGGCCCATCCGGAACAAAATGATCTCATTCAGGTCATACCGGAGATCAATATGTACCAATCATACTATGGTTTGAGTTTGAAGAATGAAAAACAATCTGGCGGGATGCTTTGTATTTAATATAATACCAGGGTTGTTTTATTTTGTCCTTATTTCATAGCTGTTTATATCCTTTTCCCATTGATCCAGCTCCCTGATCAAATCCTTTGCTATCCTTTTTTCTGAGTTTATCAGGTTGTTGCTTTCCTCTGGATCGAGAGCTAAATTAAAAAGATAATTATTCCCATCTTCTATTAGTATTTTCCACTCATCTCTTCTAATTGCTTTACTTTTTCTGTACCTCCAAAATACTGTCCTGGAAACCTGCCTCGAACCGGTTCCGGTGAGCTGCTCTGAAAAGTCAATGCCATCAAATGCATATTGATCAGGTTTTTGGTTGCCAGTTAGTGCTATGATGGTTGGGAAAATATCCATGGTCATTAACAGATTATGGTTCTCGCCAGCCTTGATCACACCCTCCCAGTAAGCGATAGCAGGAATGCGATGGCCTCCTTCCCATAAACTGCCTTTATATCCGCTATAAGGATGGTTAGAGCCAACATTTGTTGCTCCGTTATCGGATAAGAAGATAACCAGAGTATTCTCTGATATATTGTTTTTTTCCAGGCATTCTAATATTTGGCCGATTCCTTCATCCATCGCCTTTATCATGTTACGGTATGTATTTTTTACCCCTGAAGTGTCAACCAAGTTTGAAAGCTGGCCTCCTTCTTTTCTGACAGGAAGATCATCTCTGTCCTGAAAGGGGGAATGAGGTGATTCATGTGCCACATACAGGAAAAAGGCATCATCCTTGTTTCTTTCGATGAAATCAACGGCTGCGCTGCTAATAAGATCTGTGGTGTAGCCTTTTTCCCGGTATTCTTTTTTTTGAATTTGCCAGTCGTGTACGCCCGTTCCGTCTAAATGAGAATGATAATCCACGTTGCCGCTTACATAGCCTTTGAAGTAGTCGAAACCAAAGTTAAGAGGCGAAAAAATAGTGTCATATCCCAGGTGCCATTTACCAACAATCCCTGTACGATAACCTTCATTCCCTAAATAACGGGCTATGGTATATGTATTCTGGTTCATTCCGGTATGGCGGTATTTTAAAGCATGAACCACGTCCTCAATTCCTGCTTTTTGTTGGTATTTTCCTGAAAGCATTGCAGCACGGGTGGGGCTGCAAACAGGACCGTTGGAATGGAAATCGGTGAATTTAATTCCATTGTCGGACATATTATCAATTACAGGACTTACATTAAATTCGTTGCCGTAGCATCCAAGATCACCGTAACCCAGGTCATCTGCCAGGATGATAACAATATTGGGTTTTGACTGATCCGCTGTTTGACTGCATGACACAATCAGCGGTGCCAGAAAACAACCAATTGCTCTGTAAATATTCTTAGTGTTCAATTCAAAAAAATTATTTAAATTATTTCAAATATATAGTATTAAACATAATAAAATGATAATTAATTACTAATGATTCACAGGAAAGGATTCCTATTGCACTTATAAACAGGATATTTCATACCTGTAAACATTCTAAAGATGCTTAAAAAAGGATGTTTTAATGACATTAATTAAGAGATAATTAGAAGATTATTAGCATTTGTGTTGTAATTTGTGATAGCTAATTTAAAAATAAATAATTATGAAAAGAATCTTACTAACAACAATCTTCGCACTATTGATGAGCGGATTATTTGCTCAATATGCAGGTCAGCCCTGGGGCGGAACTCCCTGGCAATTCGGAACAGATAGCCTTGCTAATTTTAGTGTTGGTCAAAACCTGAACTGGAAGAATGGACCCTATCATGGTGTTCCACATTATGCATATGATGTCGGCGTAGTAGACACCTTGCTAATCCCTTCCGGTGATCCAAATGGAACTTTGGTAGCAGGTTCAGGAATCCTTGGTTTAAATTCAGGTCCGTCTACTGATGATCAATGGAGACAAGTAGCGGCTGCAGCTGCCGGTATTACACTTCATAATTCTGATCTGGCTGCCCAGACAAGTGCAAATTTTGGAGGTAATTTTACCACTCACAACAACAGGGCTGTTGTAAATGGAACGTCAGGCTGGTATCGCTATACATGTAATTTCGTTGAAGGGAATTATAAAATGGTGATCAGGGGCTGGAGCGCAACAAAATCAGGACATGGATTCTGGATTCGTTTTTACGATCCACAAACAATGACTCCACTTTACCCATGGACCAGAATTCATCCCGGGTCTGCAGCGGATAGTCCCATAGATTTGGAAAATGCCTCTTTTGTTGATCTTACACAGACATTCTATGCCACTAATTTATTAACCAAAGAACCAACTCAATCTGGTTGGATTCAAACAACAGATGAATTCTCATTAAATGGGGTTGTTGTTGTTGAATATTCAAATATGGGTCCCACGCTAAATCATGATGAGGATGTAACTGGTAGTGGTGCTGGTTTCTGGGGCGATTTTTGCTTTATGCATCAGAGTGATGTTTCCGACAAATTTGCTCCTGTTGCAGAAGTTTACAAAAGTATGTATGATGATATGGAGGAAATGTCCCTGAAACTTAGTGAAGCAGGTACGCTTTACCTAGTGCCAAAGGGAACAGCTATGGAAGATGCAGAAACAGCTGCCATTGATATGATGGAAATGACCACAACCAGCACCTACACAAAAGCTGTAAGTGAGATGAACCTGTCAGATACAATACAACTTGTTACAAAGGATGCAGCTGGAAACAAGAGGATAACTGCCCCAATAAGCTTCAGAGCTGCGTTGACTGTGGATACAACTCAGGGCAAAACTTTAGATACACTGGTTGTCAATACTACAAGAGAAGGATTCGTTATTTTGTTAGACAAAAGTGTAAATCCCGACTTTGTTTCATTTATGAATGCCATTGGTCAGGGGCTTGCTGATACGATTAATGTGGATGGAGGCAATGATACCCTGATAATTACCAACCTTACCGGAGATATGAATTGTAATCTGTATCTGTTTGATATGGAATCAGGAGAGGTGTCCAATCCGGTTGCATTTACCTTAGGAGAAGGATCGCCTAGTGGAATTGACGACAGGAAAGTTATTGATGTTAATGTGTATGCTCGTCAAAATCAAATTTTGATTAATCACACCGGAATCTTTACGGAACTGGCTATCTTTGATGTACTAGGAAAAAAATATATTCATGAAGCAGTAAATTCTGACAGAATTAGTATTAATTCTGAGGGTCTTACATCTGGAGTATATGTACTGAGGATGTATGGAAATAGTGTTCCTGTAACAAAGAAATTTATTATTAGTAAATAGTTACATACTAAGAAAGAAATTCTTATTCATAAAGAAGGGGCTGCCGGAAACGACAGCCCCTTATTAATTTTTGCTATTTAGAAGTGTATTAATAATGAAAAGCGGAACACTGATTCTTCGTTATTTTTGATCCAGAGATTCCAGAAATTCATAATAAATACTTTCCAGTTCAATCGCTATCTCTGAATTCTCTTCGTATTGATTTTTCATCTCTGAAATATCCTCGCTAATATTAAAAAGATATCTGACTCCTGGAATATACTCAGGCCTGACTCCTGGGTATTGAGCCGGAGTGGCTTGCTCTGATGGCGCAATAATGCTTATTCCATCAGGAGCTCTCTTATCAACCCAGTTCTCCAAATCAATTTGCATAAAGAAACTTGGTTTCTCCAGGAAAAGTTTCCAGTCACCTTTCCTGATCGTATTGATTTTGGTGCCGCTCATGGTAAAGATTGCCTTGTGTTCTTCTTGATTTCCCCTTAGGATTTCGGTAATATTTTCTCCATCCAGAATGATCTCCTGTGGAATGGCTATATCTGCCAGAGACAGCAAGGTGGGGAAGATATCAGGAGACCAGCAGGGAATGTTTATTTTCGTGCCCGAAGGGAGTACTTCAGGATAAATGATCAAAAAGGGTACACGTACTCCCCCTTCCCAGTTTGTAGCTTTTTTGCCCTTCAGGGGAGTTACATTTCCTCCATAGGAGGCCCCGTTGTCTGACATAAAAATAACAATTGTATTTTTTAGTAAACCCTCTTCACCGAGAACTTTCATAACTTCAGATACCGACCAGTCTAACTCGCTGATAACATCAGCATACAGATCGTCGGGCGTTTCAGGAGTATAAAAGGCCTTGGATGCGGCCAGAGGCTTGTGGGGCATAGCATGACATAAATGAAGAAAAAAGGGTGAAGATTTATTCTCTCTGATAAACTTGATGGCTTTTTCTGTATAAGTTTTAGTAAGAATTGACTGATCTACCGGATACATTAACGTATCCATATTCTCAATTAACTGAACAGGGCGCATGTCATTTGAATACAAGATGCCAAAATACTCATCAAAGCCATGTTTAGCCGGGAAGAATTCAGGAGTATGACCCATATGCCATTTCCCGATACAACTTGTTCTGTACCCGGTCTCCTGGAGCACTTCTCCAAGAAGGACCTCGGAATCTTTGATTCCTACATCATTGATCCCGGCATCAGGGGCTGGATTCCTCACAATACCATGTCGCAATGGGAACCTACCGGTAAGGAGGGTAGTCCGTGAGGGAGCACAATAGGGTGTTGGCACATAAAAATCAGTACAAAGGACCCCCTGCTCCGATAATTTATCGATATTCGGGGTAGGTGTGGCATCTTTTCTGTAACAGGAAATATCTCCATAGCCCATATCGTCCATCAGGAATATAACAATATTTGGCTTGTCTGGAGTATTCTTATTTTCTCTGCTGCATCCGATAATGATTGTACACAGCATCAAAGCGTTATAAATATTTAAATGAATTCGAGTAATCTGCCCCATAATTTATATATTTGTTTAAATTTTAAAATTACTTTTTAACTCATAATTGCGAACTAATTATGTCATAATTATTGATTAATTTTTGAAAAGAAAATATGATGATAATTGATATTGAAGGTTTCTAAATGTAGGAATAACATTAAAAAGCTTGATGAAAAAACATATATTAAAATTGTATCTGTTGTTGCTTTTCGTCTTTCCTGTTTGGCAGGTAAGTGCACAACAATACGGTCTCAAATTTTCGAGTTACGACTCCCTGCAAGAACTAAGAACAGGCCTGAATTTATTTCCAGAGAAAGAATATGTTATCAATAAGGATTTCAGCCTCAATTTTGATCTGTCATCTTATCCTTCTGTGTCATCTTATGGTTACATCTTTCGCGCAATTCTGGAAGGAGATAATAATGTAGATCTGATCCTCGGAGCCTTGGGTGATGAGCGAAGGACTTTAAGCCTTATACATAATTCAGACCAGACCGGAATTACATATGAGATTAGCGCCGAGAATCTAACGAATAACTGGGTCAATATAGGTCTTCACTTTCAAATGGCAGAGGACAGGATTCTTCTTCAAGTTCTGGACACAGTAATTATACATGAAAACCTGGGGTTCAAAAATCATTCTAAATTTAAACTGTTTTTTGGCGCTTGCTTTGAGAAAAACTTCTCGAGCACTGATGTGCCTCCAATAATAGTAAGGGACATTAAAATAGAACGAGGGTCAAAACTCATTCATCATTGGCCATTGAATGAATTCGAAGGAGATCGTGCAAAAGATATCATGACATTTAATTATGCGGAAGTGGTCAACCCTGATTGGCTTCTTTATGGTCACATGTACTGGAAAAAAAATACCAGTTTCAAATTGTCCGGTTTTGCTAAAATTGTTTCAGATAAAAGCAATGATGTTCTCTACATACTGGGGCAGAAAATGCTATTAAAGTATGATTTAAGCACCAATTTTGCTGATACTATAAGGATATATGGAGACAGCCTTATTTTAACACCAAATAATCAGGCGGTGTTAGATGGACAGAATATTCTTGTATACAATCCAAATAATAAACAAATAGTAAAAGTTGAAACCAAGTCTGGTGAAGTAAAAAGAATTACACCTAATTTACCTGCCAGAAAAAATTTCCTGCATCATAATAAATTCATGGATCATAGAAATCACATGCTTTATATTTTAAATGGATATGGTCATTTTACATATAGGAATGAATTAATTCAATATAACGTCGCTGAGAATATCTGGAGGAACCTGGAGGAACCTGAAAATAAATATGAACCCCGCTACCTGGCAGCCTGTGGATATCTGAATGACACTCTTTATGTACTGGGTGGATATGGCAGTGCATCAGGGAATCAGAGATTGAATCCACAATATTTTTATGATTTAAACACGATTTCGCTAAGTGATTTCAAGTATGAAAGAAAATGGGAATATGAAGGGACAAAAAATGATTATTGTTTTGTAAATTCTTTAGAAATTGAGGGTTCTTCCAGGAGCTTTTATACCTTAATATTTTCCAAGAGCCTTTATAACAGCAAGTTAAAGTTGATTAGAGGATATCTTGACCATAACACAATTGAGTATATTGGCAATCCCATTGAATATAAGTTCAATGATATTAATTCATACGCCGACCTTTATTATTCAAGTAAGCTGGGAAAACTCGTGGTTTATGAATTATATTCTAAAGAATATACAAGCTCTGATATTCAGCTGTATAGTATAGATTACCCACCTCTGGCGATTTCTTTGCCGGTAAGTTCTCCAATAAAAAACAAGCTGATGATTGCCATAATAGCTTTGATAATTGGGTTTTCTGTTGCCGTATTAATCATAAGAAGGAAGAGAGGGAAAATTAAAATCAAAGAAAGTAAGCAACTTTCCGGAATCTTAAAGGAAGACATAAAGAAGAATAATCAAAGTAATGCAATATTCTTTTTCGGAGGATTTCAGGTAATAAACAGGGATTATGTTGACATAACAAGAAAATTCACACAATTGGTGAAGGAGTTGTTCCTTTTGATTTTATTTAAATCAATTAGTGAAAATTCAAAAGGAATTTCTGCCGAGAAATTAGTTGAGAATCTCTGGTTTGATAAAAGCCCGAAGAGTGGTCGCAATAATCTTTCAGTGAATATTGCAAAACTAAAGGAGATATTAAAGGAACTTGATGGGATTGAACTGAGCCATGAAACCAGCTATTGGAGATTGAAAATAGACCCAAAAAAAATATTTGTGGAATACCAGATTGTTTACAATATTCTTGATGGAGAAAAGGCAGATATTTCTTCGGAGGCTCTGTGTTCTCTGCTTGGAGCGTCCAATAATGGGCAGTTTTTATTGAATCTGAGTTATGAATGGCTGGACTCCTATAAGGGACAGTTGTCTGATAAGATGGTTGATACATTGATCAATTATGCGGGACGGCTGGATCCAAATATTAATTCGGCCCTAATTATTCAGATCTGTGACTCTGTGTTCAATTTTGACACTGTTAACGAGGAAGCTGTGGTTCTGAAGTGCAGAGCTCAGAGTCTGGTTGGTAAGCATAGCATTGCAAAAAGCACTTATGAAAACTTCTGCAGGGAATATTTGATGCTTTATGGTGAGAAATTTGGCAGGTCTTTTGGATCAATTACCAATGAGTTGGACACCTAAGCTTTGCTAACTGTTTAACGAAGGATAAATATTTGCAGGTGATGAGAAATTGGTTTTTATGTCAGTTTTAGTTTAAGCATTTAATTCCTTTTTAATACATTGATCATAAACATTTGCCTGCTACCGCTGCTGTCAATACCAGACACCAGAATCTTATCATTGTTACGATTCCATATGGGTGCAGGATCTATCCTGATATTTCCGCTATAAGTTCCCTTATCGAGACCTTCACTTCGAACAAAGGTCTTGTCCTTTATACTGTAAACCGAGTAGAAATTCGATGTTCCGTTAAGGTATCCGTTTACAAACCAATTCCCGTCTGGAAAGAGGGATATATCGCCCTCGGGATTTGGAAAAATCTCAGGATTTCCCAGTTGCCCAATAATTTTCTTTGCGTCTACATCGTAGAGAATCTGTTCCTTTCCCTGTCTTCCTATCAAAAGGCTGCCCTCAGCCCATTCCGGGTGCCCTCCAATATGAGTTTCGTGTAAACTAAGGCAGATACCGTCTGCATGTATTGAGAAGGGAACGTTGATACGTTTGTAGTCCTGTCCGTTCCAACCTGCCCGGGCAAATATATAGATCCGGTTGCGGTTCCAAAGGCTGTGATTGATAAATAGTCCGTCGTGCTTCAGTTCAGGATTCTGAGCTTTCAGTTTTTCTTCGAGCTGAAAATAGGAAGCAAGCAGTCGTTTTTCCCTGGTTTTAAGATCCACGATGAATACTCCATCGTTTTTTGGAGCGATATCATCTTTCGTCCAGTCGAGCGCTCCGGGATAACCCGTTACCGGTCTAAGTCTTGCCAATCGACCATAATTCAGACCAAGCCAGGCAGAACCATCTGCGGCCACTCCGCCATTACCAATAGGAGTATCAGTATAACGGAATTCTCTGACGTGTTTTTCTTATCAATATCATAAATGACTGTGAAGATCTCGCCCGATTCTAAATCCACATCATTGAAGAAAAACTAGGTTTCAGCTTCAACTGGATTCCAATAAAACATGGTTCCCTGCTGCGGATTCCAGGCATAGGTACTATCAAGTCGTATTGGCTTGTTGTTGTCATAGGTATCAATAAGGATTATTGTGGCAGCTTCGCTGGGTTTGGGCATCCGATCTATAGTATCGATATCCAGTCTGAGTATATATCTTTCACTCGCGTTCCAGGGTATGGTCTGGCACTGACCAATATATCCGAAAAAGTGTTGTTTCTTTCCTGATGTGATTTGCTCTACTTCAGCGTAAATACCTGCGATTGTGCAAATATTTCCGACAAACTTAGCCCAAAAAATATAAGGCATACAATGTTTCTGGCAAAAGAATTAAGCAGACTGATACCATTTGTAATTTTGATTATCATACTAAATACTTAGTAAAAAGAAATCATCCTGCTTTCACTCCCTTATAACCGCCGGTTGATTAATATATAATTACTATTTCTGTATAGCCCTCCTCATTTTTATCTGACCGGAGGGTGAAAAAGTAGGTTCCGGGTAGATATTGGGTTTTATTTAAGACCAGAGTTTTGTTATTATTGCAGGAATGGCTTGACACTTCTCTACCGAGGACATTGTATATTTTCAATTCACTAATTTCATCTAAATGTTCAACTTTAATGCAGTCAGGGTCCTGAAATATTCTCGCTGAAGCATCTGAATTATTTCTGACAGCTTCAATATTCGCATCGGTTGTTTCATCGGCAATCACGCAATTCCCTTCGCAAGTTAGCACTCCTTGTTTCAGTTCGGCACCATTCTTCAAGGCATATTGTATATTTCTGATATACTCAAGAACTTTTGGATGAGGAGCTGTGGCATTTGGACCGGGAATGAATTCGCCAAAAGGCCGGTTCTGAAATGAACTCAAATACTCTGTTAAAACCACTTTCATTTCTTCTAATTTCTCCTGATAATTCGGGTTCGCTGCAAGGTTGACTTTTTCTTCAGGATCGACACTAATATCATACAATTGATCCGGACTCAGGTATTCGGGGCTATAAATAATCCCTCTTTGGCTAATACCAATATGGCCATCCAGATATATTAATTCTTGAATGAGCTTTTCTTTAAGATCATCTTCGGGAATGTTCAGAATCTTATTGATCCGATCCACTGTATAACGCAAAGCAACATACTTATAGTTCTCGGTCATAACGGCTCTGGCGCAGCCTAATTCGAAGTACAGACTTTCATGGATCTTTTCTTTCGGGTTATTGAAAATGGGACTTAAGGAGGCTCCATCCAATTGGTAACCGGCAGGCAGTTCCACCCCGGCGTACTCATAAAATGTTGGAATCAGATCAATGCCCTGAATCAAAGATGAAGACTCAGTACCCGCAGTGATTTTTTCAGGATATCTTATAATAAATGGAACATTTGTTCCGTGCTGGCTAAATAGAGAAGCTTTATTGGCAGATCCATGGTCTGGCAGTAATACAAAAATCGTATTATCAGCAATTCCCAGTTCATCCAGCTTATTCATAACTGCTCGTATTCCATCGTCCAGCCAGGTGATACCGGCAGGATTTTCTTTGAGGTTATAGCCATTTGTCTCAATTCGATCAATCACAGTACTTCGATCGGGCATATCTGCCTCATACTTTCCATCTGCGAGGCCTTCCCCGGTGTATTGCGGAAACCCCATATCTTTTTCCCATTCTCCATCGGGTCCATGCAAAAGGGTGGTGTTGAAATGCAGATAAAATGGAGCCTCTGCGGATGAATCAATGAATTCCAGCGCCGCTTCTATGGTCCATTCCAGGTTATGGTGCTTGAACGGATCCTTCAGATTGCCTTCATAGATGTGTTTTGCCCATGAGAAGCCCTTATTTACTATATAATCCCGGTAAGCCTGCTCTTCTTTCCGAAATAATTCAGTAGCTTTCGGATCATTTGGGTCAGCATTCTTGAGGAAAGTCTTTTCCGATGTCGTTAATCCTCTTTGAAGGCTGTTATCACCCTGAAGGTGGAATTTTCCCACCCAACCGGTTTTGTATCCGACGGTCTGCAACATATGGCCAATATTCAAATAATCCTGCTCCAGACCAACGTTAAACTCAGGATGCCCCTGGCTGCCCACCGGATAATTATCCAGATATCCGGAATAAGAAGAACGGCCGGGATACCTTCCGGTTGTCAAACTATAACGTGATGGAGAACAAACGGTTGAATTCACGTAGGCATTGTGAAACATCATTCCTTCTTCCGCCAGCTGATCTATCGAGGGAGTATACACCGGTCCACCATAACAACCGAACTGATACTTATCGGCATCATCAATCAGGAATAAAATTATATTAGGTTTTTCCTGACTGGACAAGGTAACCATATAGCAACTCGAAATTATGCTAATCACCACTTTTCTATAGATATTTTTTCTCATTCCAATAAATATTAAAAATTCTGCTGAACATTCTTTATTCGTAATATAGTGGCCGTTTGAAATTCTGTTCTCGTAGTATTTAAGCGGGATGCCAATCGTAAATTATACCATTTGTCTCGTTTAAGACTTCTTCATTTTTTGTATGAAGGAGTAGTTTATTACTTTTTTTTGTCACCCATAGGTGGCTTCATCTCATCACGCCAGACGGTAAATTTTTTATTCAGATCAGCTGCGATTTCAGGATTTATTTCGATCAGGTTATTTTGTTCGTAAGGATCATCATTCAGGTTGTACAGCTCCAGATTTCCTTGTCTCGAAAGAAGGAGTTTCCATTCGCCCTCACGAATGGCCCAGGCTTTGTCATTTCCATCAAAGAACAAACGTTCATGAATAGGGCTTTCCAGTTCAGACTCAATGGCGGGTAAAATATTTCGGCCATCATAAATTCTGTCGTCCGGAAGGTCAATTTTCAAAGCTGCACAGATGGTTGGCAGGATATCAATAGAGATCACCGGTTCATCGCAACTTGAAGGGGAAAATCTGTCGGGCCAGCTTACTATGAAAGGTACACGTAGTCCTCCTTCATAAACCGTATGTTTATATTCACGAAATGGCAGATTCACCGAACTGTTGTTTTTAGCCCCTCCATTATCAGAGAAGTAGAATATTAAAGTATTTTCATATACTCCTTCATCTTTTAGTGCTTGGATAACCTGACCTATACCCTGATCCATACGATGAAGCATGGCCAGGTAAATATCGCGTTTAGGATCTCCCGAATCGAATTTTTTAATATCTGCTTCAGGAGCTTGCATGGGACTATGAACGGCATTAAACGGCAGATAAACAAAGAAAGGATTTTTCTGGTTGGCTTTGGCTTTGATAAATGCGGAAGCCTCCCGGGCAAGGTTATCAGTCAAATATCCAGTATCGGAAATGGGAGTTAAATTTCTGTAAATATGTTGATGGGAATCGTCACCGTTTTCAGTCATAGACAGATCAAAGTAGTCGTGAGCACCGTGCCCCAGAAAGCCATAAAATTCATCGAAACCCCTGTTGCAAGGATGATATTCTGCTGTCAGTCCGAGATGCCATTTCCCGAAAACACCTGTCTGGTATCCCTCTTCTTTAAGAATATTTGCCAGAGTTATCTCATCAAGAGGAAAACCTTCGCGTGAATCAGAAGCTTCGTAGAATCCAAATCTTTGCTGATACCTTCCTGAGAGTAAACCAGCCCGCGTAGGAGCACAAACATAAGCACTGGCATATCCATTGGTGAATATTACACCATCCCTGGACAAGGCATCAATGGAGGGTGTTGAAACAATAGCAGGTGATCGTTGATAGCCTGCATCTGCATTTCCCTGATCGTCAGCCAGAATAATCAGGATATTTGGTCTTTCTTTCTCCTGAGAATTTGCAGTACAGCCGGCTATTAGAGATACTGTCGATGCCAGAATGATTTTTATTGTATTCATAATAATTCGAATTATTATATTTATTAGAGAGCTTTATATTTTTATTGTATGACTAGTCTTCCTGTAGAAGATTGATTATAAGCACTTTTAAGTTTATATAGATAGATTCCGGTGTTGAGATTTGAAACAGAAACAGAGGAATATTCACTCTTAAGCTTTTCCTCCTGGATTGTTCTGCCATTTAAGTCAATAAACTGCACTATAGCGGGCAGTACCAAGTTGGGAATATGGATATATAAATTACTGTTCGAAGGATTGGGATATATTCGAATCTCATTATTCATTGCCTGAGGAACTATGTCTGCAGAAGATAACTCAATCCGCCGGCTCTTCATTAACCATTCAATAAAGCAATATTCAAGTTCAGCAACTTTATCTTCATAGATGTTTGCATCCGGATTGTTACCAAGTAAATTATTCAATTCAAGCGGATCCTCATTCAGATTATATAATGCCTTCATAAGTTCTGTCGCAGAAGAATCAGGAAGCATTAGTTTCCACCCTTCTTTGATGACCATATGTGAAGGTTTACTGCTCAGGGAGCTAAGCCACTCTGTTACAGCATATTTACCGTTTACCTCATCCCTTCCTTCGATCAGGCCCCTGAGGCTGAATCCGTCTGAATCCAGAGGAGGCATTTCGAAGTAATCGAAAATAGTTGCAAAGATGTTGGTTAATGAAACTGGATTCTCAACTATTGTCCCGGCTTCAATTTTCCCCGGAAATCTCATCATCAGTGGGATGTGTGAAGCTTCTTCATAGAATACATTCTTTGATTTCATACCATGTGATCCTAGCATTTCACCGTGATCACTCATGAATATCACAAGTGTGTTATCTGTCAATCCAAGATCATCCAGCTTGTTCAGGATGGCTCCGATACGATCGTCTATTTCCTTAACCAATGCATAGTACTCAGAGATCCAGTATTTAACTTTTTCAGGATCAGAGTATCTTGCTTCCGTGGCTTCCTTAACTCCTTTATAAGGAGAATTCATCATATCATCATCAATACTGGCAGGGACGATCATTTTGGCAGGAGGGAACATATTCATATATTTTTCCAAAGCTACGAATGGGGGGTGAGGATGATGGAAAGAACAGCTTATGCTAAATGTTGAATCCTTTAATCTTTCTAAAGCCTCAAGGACAAGTCCCGACTCATGAGCAGAGATATGGTATTCTTCAGGTATTCGTGTTATTCCATGCACTTCGCTCTGGCCGGGTTTTACGCTTGTGTCACCTCCTTCACTGGCAATGATGTACCTTTCGTCGATTGGAGTGGCCAGGTATGGGCGCACCGTGTAAGTGTCGTAAAATTCCCCTTCCTCAAGAGCCTCTTTCTTGAATAATGGATTCAGGAAGTCGAGGTAGGCACTTTTCATACTTCGTCCTAATTCTGTAGCTTTGGTAGTAGTGACTTCGTTTTGATATATTCGGGCGGCATCAATCGGACAATGCCATTTTCCGTAATATTCGCAGGAGTAGTTATTTTCAGCAAGGACCTCGTCGAATGTAGGCATGGCCATAAGCCCTGGCACATCTGTTTCAAAGGCCCTGTCATTATTAATTACCAAATGATTTTCCAAATTATGCCCTGTAAGCATCGAAGCTCTGGCCGGAACACAAACTGCACATTGGGTATATGCATTCTTGAACCATACTCCTTCTTCAGCGATACGGTCCATATTAGGAGTATGTAATACCGTATTTCCTGCATAGCTTAATGCATCATAACGTTGTTGATCGGTTATGATAATAAGTAAATTGGGAGGGGTTTCCGCAACAGCCATATTACCATCACAGTGAACCGGCAAGGAATTGCAAATGAACGATGTCAGGAGTGGAAAAAATATTTTCATTTTGTTTAATAATAGCTCGGTAGGTTAAATCCAGAGTTTGATACATCAGGCTGATACATTTCTGCCAAATAATAAACGGAGTAAATATATCGACCTGTTCATAATTTTCAAATAATAATCCCTTAATATGAGTTCGTTTTCCTTTTTTTATCGAAAAAAGTTCGTCGATTTTTTATTGCCTTATTATTTATCCATTATGGGAATGCATCAAAAAGTTCCGGTATGGAATGATTTGTATCTTCAAACCAATGAGCCACAATTTTTCTCAAATTCTTGATTCATGGTTCGAGTTTCCCCTCATGGCCAGATCACAGGTGCTTACTATGTTGGCAGCATAATGTGATACACTTCAGTTTGCGAAGACAATCGCAGAATTAAGGCTGCTATTCCTCCCTGATCAATACCCTGTTCTCCATACCCTCCACAAGGGGGTAGTTTACATCCTTCAAGTACGATACAAGTTTCAAGCGCAATTCTTCTGCCTTTTTTTCGTATTCATTGCGATTTGGATTGGTTCCTAAAAGATTATTCATTTTATAGAGATCTTTTTTCGGATCAAACAGCACTTCAACATTCCTGTCACCCTCACGATCGGTAGTCATGAGCTTCCAGTCTTTAGTTCTTATCATAATCGAGGGTATACTACTATTTTCCCACTCCCATTCTGAGACAGCGATACGTATTTCGTGGCTCCATTTCCTTCCATCAGGTCTTTGAGCGAATAGTCGTCTATTGGAATATTCTTTACTCCGGCATTATCCAGAATGGCAGGGAAAATATTAAGATTGGATACCGGAGTTGAAATATTTTGACCAGCTTCAATTTTTCCCGGAAAGCGAACAACAAAAGGAACCCTTACTGATTCTTCATAGAAATTAAATTTTCCCCGCATACCATGAGCCCCCAGCATTTCTCAATGATCGGATACAAAGATAACAAGGGTATTTTCCCTTAGCCCCAGGTCATCGAGTTTAGTAAGTATTTTACCCACCCAACCGTCTATTTCTGTTACAAATGTATTGTAATTTGCAACCATGTATTTTACTTTTTCCGGATTATTATACGGAGGTATTTCCTTCCCTGTGGTATACGGAGAATTGTCTCTGGCGTCACCAATAGGCTGATGCACAGGCATTTTACCTGCTTTACACATCGAATCATTAGGTTCAGAAGGCGTGATGGGAACATGCAGGTAATGGAAGGAACAGGTCAGAATGAATTGATCATCCTTGAGTCGTTCCAGTGCTTGAACACCCATTCTTCCCTGTACGGCCGTATTAGTATATTCAGCTGGAAGGTCGAGTACACCGTGGATATCAGCCTGACTCAAAGATCTTTTTGATTCTTCCACAGGCATGATTCCTGTAGACATATATTTATAGTATCGACCTGTTGGATCCAGTCTATATGGAATGCTTCCTCCATAGAAAGTAATCTCGTAGAGTTCTCCTTTTATGAGCGGTCTTTTTTTATACTTTGCTTCAGAAATTCACATAAATGGGTTCCCAGTTAATAATGGGATCGGTACCTATCATGCCTTCAACAGGTGGATTCATATACACCCTCGCCATGTGCTCCGGAGAATGAAACTTACCAAAATAGTCAGTTCGATATCCTCTTTTAGCCAGGATTTCATCAAAAGTAGGGTAGTAGCAACCGCCTGTTTTAGCATCTCTGTTCGTACGTATTGTTGTAGTCTCGGTTTAGCGCCCGGTGAGTATGGAGGTTCTTGCCGGTACACAAACCGAACAAGGGGTTACTGTCTGGCTAAAATTTACTCCTTCGCTTGCCTGCTTATCCAGGTTTGGTGTGATCATATTCGAATTTCCGGAATATCCGACGACATCCCATGCTTGCTGGTCCGTCATAACTTCCAGGATGTTTGGCGTAGAAGGTTCTTGGGTATAGGCAGCTACAGCAATTAGCAGTATAGCTGAATGGGCGATGGTTGACTTTAAATATTTCACATCTTTTTTGTTGAAAACCAGATTGTTAATTATTATATTATTGAATAAAAAAAGTAAACTAATTATAGATAGGCACATTCTCTTCATATCCTCTCCTCCCAAAAAAGAACAAGGTGGGGAAGGAACAGAGAATAATATTGCCCCTAATCTTTGTAATTTGCTTTTCTAGTCAATCAAATTTGTGCTAAATATAATTCTGAAGACTTATTTTCGCTTAAAAAACAATTAACAGGCATAATACTTTGAAAAAATCTGATGGTAATCTGCAGGCAATATAAATTTTGCAGTTTAGTAATTATTATAAAGATGTGAGGAAGATACCATCGCTGCTGATATTGTTCCTTCCGATCCTGGAAGGACTGAAGATGCGTTTCCATGTCATTCAGCAATAAAAATCAGGCTCTGAACGCATTAATTACTTTCAGGGAAAGCATGAATATGAGCGGAGCTTGGCTGATGAGTCTGGAATGAAAAATAACCGCTAATTAACCTGTGATCCGTTTGAAGCCTGCTTGGATGGCTCAACAAAATGCAGGGTTCCGTCTTTTTCTTCAGATAGCAGGATCATTCCCTGCGATTCGATTCCCTTTATTTTTCTGGGCTCCAGATTCAGAAGAATGGAAACTTTCTGACCTATAAGTTTTTCAGCCTCAAAATATTCAGCAATGCCACTAACAACGGTACGTTTATCAATACCTGTATCGACCAGGAGCTTCATAAGTTTTTTGGTTTTTGGAACTTTTTCAGCTTCAAGAATGGTAGCCACGCGAATATCAAGTTTGGTAAAGTCTTCAAATTCGATCTTTTCTTTTGAAGGAGCTAATGTTTGATTTTCAGCATCATTTTTTGCCTTGTTATCCCGTAGCTTTTGCAATTGCTTTTCAATTTCTTCATCTTCAATTATTGCAAAAAGTAATTCGGCCCTGGCAATTTTATGTCCGGCTAAAAGCAGATTTTCTTTTCCACCAAATTCCCAGTCCAGATTTTCAAGTTGCAGAATGTTATTTAGCTTTTTAGCGGTAAAAGGAAGGAAGGGGTTAAACAGAATAGCCAGATTTGCAGATAGTTGCAGTGAAATATTCAAAATTGTTTTAACTCTGGTTTCATCAGTCTTAATCAGCTTCCAGGGCTCGGTATCGGCAAGATATTTATTACCGGTGCGGGCCAGATTCATTACTTCTTTCAGCGCTTCACGGAAACGGAAATTATCCAGAGCTTTTTCAATTTTATCTTTAGCGATAGCAAATTCTGCAAGCACCGATTTGTCGTATTCATCTGTTTCTCCCATTACCGGAACAACACCATCAAAATATTTGTGCGTAAGAACCAGAGCCCGGTTTACAAAATTTCCGAAAACAGCAACCAGTTCGTTGTTATTCCTCGCCTGAAAATCTTTCCAGGTAAAATCATTGTCCTTAGCTTCAGGAGCATTGGCGCATAAAACATAGCGTAAAACGTCCTGTTTATCGGGAAAATCTGCTAAATATTCATGCAGCCAAACCGCCCAGTTTTTGGAAGTTGAAAGTTTTTCACCTTCCAAATTGAGAAATTCATTGGCCGGTACATTTTCAGGGAGAATATAACTACCTTCCGATTTTAGCATGGCAGGGAAAATTATGCAATGAAACACAATATTATCCTTACCGATAAAATGAAGCAACCGGGTATCTTCATCTTTCCAGTATTTTTCCCAGTCGGGAGTAAGCTCCTTAGTTGCTGAAATATATCCGATAGGAGCATCAAACCAAACATAAAGAACTTTTCCTTCTGCACCTTCCACCGGAACAGGTATTCCCCAGTCCAGATCGCGGCTTACCGCCCGGGCCTGCAATCCGCTGTCGATCCACGATTTGCATTGTCCGTAAACATTAGGCTTCCAGTGGGTATTTTCTTCAAGTATCCATTTTCTCAAAAAAGCTTCGTGTTTGTCGAGTGGAAGAAACCAGTGTTTTGTTTCCTTTAAAATAGGCACCGCACCCGAAAGGGTAGATTTTGGATTTATAAGATCTGTAGCATTGAGGGTAGTGCCGCAATTTTCGCACTGGTCGCCATATGCATGTTCATTGCCACAGTGAGGACATGTTCCTGTAATATATCTATCGGCTAAAAACTGACTTGCTTCAGGATCAAAATATTGCTGGGTGGTATTTTCAGTAAATTCTCCCTTATCATATAATGTTTTGAAAAATTCTGATGCTGTTTCATAGTGAACAGGCGAAGTGGTTCTGGCATAAATATCGAAAGCGATACCCAGTTTTTCAAACGACTCCTTATTCAGATAATGATACTTATCCACTACATCTTGCGGACTTATTCCCTCCTGACGTGCCTTTATGGTAATAGGAACGCCATGCTCATCGGAGCCACAAACGAATATAACATCCGTTTTTTTAGATCTTAAATAACGGGAATAAATATCAGCCGGAACATAAACCCCAGCCAGATGTCCAAGGTGAATGGGACCATTTGCATAGGGAAGCGCAGCAGTAAGCAGGTATCTTTTGTAATCTTTCATGAATATTTTATGCTATTATTTTGAAGATGCAAAGTTAATAAATAGATTGATACCTGAGTGAGAGAAAGTGAATGCAAAAGGATTAAAAGCATTTAAAAACCTAACAATTGCGACAAGTGTGGTTGTAACCATGATTTCTAAGTTTGAATATTAATCACGACATAATCGATTAATACCACTTTCATTTACGTTTTTTTTACCGGATGGAAAAATTTTTCAAAATATGACGCTGTTTTTTAGCCTAAAATTCAATTAAGGGTTGGGGGTGAATAAAAATTCGGGTTTTATTATTTATAATCTTTTTGTTGAAGGCCCGGCGAAACGCAATTTCATAAGCATTAAGGAATTGGGAAATGGACTTTTAAACAGTGCCTGTACTTCAGGATTAGTGTTTGCTTTTACAGCAACTAATAAAAATATACATCATGGCAGAACATAATGAGAAAGGCAATCAGGCAGAGGATATAGTTGCCGCATACCTGGCAGAAAATAAATTTACTATTATTGAAAGAAACTGGCACTTCGGACAAAAAGAAATAGATATTATTTGTAAAGGCGAAGGGAAATTAATTATAGTTGAGGTTAAGGCCCGCAATACTAATAATGCAGAAACACCATCGGAGTTGCTTAGCAGAAAAAAAATGAAAAATTTGGTAGATGCCGCAGAAGCCTATATCTTTAAAATGAATGTGGAAGAAGAAGTCCGGTTTGATTTTGCACTCGTAATTTTTGATGCACGCCGGCACAGCCTTGAATATGTCAAAGAAGCTTTTATTCCCGGTGTTAACTGGTAGAATGATTTGCAGGGTCTAAAAATGTGAATCTTATATGGCAGCAGAAATGAACAACAGAAAACTAATTCTATACATTTCCATGAGCCTTGATGGCTTTATAGCAACAAAGGACGACGATCTTTCCTGGCTTTCCATAGTTGAAAAAGAAGGGGAGGATTATGGTTATAATGACTTTAATGAAACTGTAGATTGTTACATCGTTGGACGGGCTACCTATGATGTGGTGCTTAACTTAAGCGGTGGAATTTTTCCGGCAGCAGAAAAGCATGAATGTTATGTAATCACCAGGCAAAAACGCAAAAGTGAAAACGGAGTTACATTCTATAATGGTAACATTGAGGATTTAATTTCAGACATTAAAAGCAAAAATGGGAAAAACATCTATTGTGATGGAGGAGGTCAGATTGCAAAGCTTTTAATGGACAAAAACCTGATAGATGAATATATTATTTCTGTAATTCCAATTATTTTGGGTGATGGGAAACGTCTTTTTATAGGAGGAACTCCTTTGATAAATCTGGAAGTTAAAACGATAAAGCAATTTGAATCTGGCCTGGTTCAATTGCATTATGAAAAAAGATGTTGAAAGCAAAGTACGCAACTAAAATAATAGAAAATCCATCCAAGATAAAAAAGAATGAAATGAAAAATCTGATTTATCTTTTTATTCTGCTACTTTCACTGTTTTCGTGCGAGAAATCGCAGTACGAGCCTCAAATTATGAATTTTGATTCTAACACCAGAATTTTAAATGGGTATTTCGTAACTTCTATGGCTTTTGATAATAATGGGAATGCATGGATTGGAACCTTTAAACAAGGATTGATTAAGTATAGCACAAACGGACTGACTATATACAATGCAGAGAATTCAATTTTAACTGACAGCTCCGTCATTCACGATATTTCCATTGACAGCAAAAACAATATCTGGATTGGGTGCGACGGATTGGTGAAATTCGATGGTAGTCGGTTTTATAAGTATAATTCTTCAAACACGCCTATCCCTGAGGATTATGTTTCGTCTATAGAAATTGACTCAAAAAATAATATTTGGTTTACTTCATCCCGGTTCAGGCAAGGTGGAGTTGTGAAATATGACGGCTTAAATTGGAATGTTTATACTCCTGATAATTCTGGATTGCCGGTACATTCTGTAAGGAGTATCGCTATTGACAAAAACGATAATGTGTGGCTGGCTTTGTCAGAAATGGTAAATGACGCCTGTCTGGTTAAGATAGCAAACCATAACTGGACGATTTATACAAGTGACGATTTAGGATTTAGTCCATACTATTTTGGAAACATACGGATTAACAGCAAGAATGAATTGTGCGGAGCTATCGATTATTCTTTATCAAGCACCTATAGCAATCTGGGACCACAGGTATTTGTGTTTGATGGAGAACCGGCAAGTCAGTTGCAGTTCGACAGTCTCTCCAATATAAAATCTATTAGCATCGATAAAGCCGATAATATTTGGTGTGCAGGATATGGTATCCTTGCTGTTTTTAATGGTAAGGAATGGACTACTGATGAAACTACATTTAAAGAGAATGGAGTGTTTGCCATTGAACAGTCCCCCGACGGGAAAATATGGATTGGTACAGGAGATGGAATTTTTATAAGCGAATAAAAGGCACATCGTTTTTAATTTTCATCCTGAAATGTACCAGAATAACAGAGGCGGAAATCTCTCTATTCAGCTTTGGGAAAATAGGAAACATTCTTTTAAAGCCATTATTTACTAATAATTAATTCATTACAGTGTTTGCCGGATTAAAATGTCCCTTAAACTGAACAAAATAGCAGAGAAAGAGGTCTTTTATTACGATAATAAGATTCTTTATTTTATATTTATCAATGAATTGCACTCCAATTGAAGTTTAAAAAATTAAATCGTTTAAAAATGAAATATAGTTCGTCTTACCGTAAAAGAAAAGTGGTTATTGTTGGTGCAGGCGATGTGGGTTCAACCCATGGCTTTGCACTTGCTAAGACGGGTCTTTGTGAAGAAATTGTGTTCATCGATAAGAACGAAGATCTGGTAAAGGGGCAGGTACTTGATCTGGTTCACGGGCAATCATTCTTTCCAACGGTATCTATCCGCAGCGGAAACAGTAAAGACTATACCGATGCCCAGGTGATAGTTATAACAGCTGGTTCGGCACAGGCTAAAGGAGAAACAAGACTGGATCTTTTGAAGAGAAATGTTAGTATAATAAGAAGTATTACCAGAGAAATAGTTGCCAGTGGATCGGAGGCGGTGGTTATTGTTGTTAGTAATCCGGTGGATGTATTGACCTATGTTTTTTTAAAGGAATCGGGCTGGGAACGGGGTCGCGTTATTGGATCAGGAACGGTACTTGACAGCGCCAGATTCAAGCACCTGTTGAGCAAACATTGTGATGTAAATGTTCATAATATTCATGCATACATATTGGGAGAGCATGGAGATAGTGAATTTGCCGCCTGGTCTATGACACATATGGGGGGGATTTCATGGACAGAATATTGTTCTATTTGTAATAAGTGTGATAATTGTGAAAATGTAAGAGCAACAATTGAGCAGCAGGTTAAGGATTCGGCATATCACATTATTGGCTATAAGGGGGCAACTTATTTTGCTGTGGCCATGGCACTGATCCATATTGTTGAAGCAATATTAAGAAATCAAAATAGTGTTTTAACCGTTTCTGTTTTGTTAGAGGGGGAATATGGATTGAAGGATGTCTGTTTAAGTGTTCCCTGTATTGTTTCTAATGAAGGCGTTAAAGAAATTATTGCAGGAAAATTGAATGAAAAAGAGCAACAGCAATTGATTCATTCATCAGAAACCATTAAAAACGCCATCATGGAAATAGCTAAATAGTGCAAAGACTGTAATCTTCAGCCTAATTGGATTGAATCTTTCTGGTCAGATGAAGCTATTCTACCTCTGAGAGATATGGCTAAAATTGAATTTATGAGGTTTCCATTTAAAGGAGCTGGTGGTGGCAGTATGCTTCAAAATATAATCTCAAAAGAGTTGCCAGAGCTTTATAATATTATTAAGGCTGAAAAGAAGAGAACGAACTTATCTGTTATGTTACAAAGAATTGAGTCTTCAATCTTCATTCCAGTTCAGCATAAGTTTGTAAATGAAGGGTGTTTATCAGTGCACGAAAGTTTATATTTCAGAGATGACTTAGCTGTTCGGGTTCAGAATGAATTAAAAGAGCAATTTCAGGTGACTGGTTTTGATAATTTTAAACTGAACAAGATTTTTTTTAATTATATAATATTATATTTCTTTAGTATACCATATATGTAGTACCCTTTTTATGTAACAGCTACTCTCATTATAATGCAGGCCTTTTTATAAAATTCATAACGCATTGGAAAAAATGTGGTAAAAAGCAAAATAAGTATATGCTATTTAAAAGCTTCTAACTCCTAAACTAAGTAATCAGGCTACATAATATTCTAGGATTTAACAAGATAATACTTGTTATTCCAATAACAATGTTTTATATTTGATAGTGATTCTCGATTTTACTAAAAACTATAATTGATTAAACTCTGAAAAAAACACACCTAATCCTTGGTTTTTTTGTACTTTTTGTACTTTTTATCTTCTCCTGTAATGACGAGGAGATAAAAAGCACAATTAGTTTTGCAGATATTGAAGCAGAATTCAGTTTCGATCACCCTCTATCTGAGATTTCTAAAGAAAATATTATAAAAAAGTGGAATTCAACAGAGGAATACCGACAACATCTTATTAGTGTTTATAAGAATAAAAAAACAAACACAAAAGGCATTAAAAAAGCTTTTTATACAGTATATATAACTGATAATAATGATCCATATGGATATCCCGCGACTGTATATTGCGGGGATAATGAATACATTTTAGATGCTGCTGAAGATGATGGACACGATTATAATTATTCCTGCAGAGCAGGAGCTTGTTCTACTTGTGTATCACAGCAGTGGGAAGGGGAACCGGTTGATCAAGCAGAACAAACATTTTTAACGGACGAACAAGTCGATGACGGTTGGGTGCTTATATGTGTAGCTTACCCAACTAGCAGCTGCTCAATTAAGGCAAATATGGAAGAATGGTTTCCAAATTATTAAAAAAAAAGAAAATGAAATTACTTAATATTATTGTCATACTTTTCATTTGTAATTTGCATATGAAAGCTCAACCTCAAATTACTGAAGAGAATAAATCTCAAATATCTGAGGAAAAAAATTATGACTATCTAAACCACAATTATAATTACCTTGATGAAAATTATAAGATTATAATATCAAATGAAAAATTCAATGAACTGCTTAAAGTTTATGAGCTTATTCCAGAACAGGTTCAGACCTACAAAGATTCATTAAGTGTAGTTCTTTGCGGTGAATTTGATAAGTGGTCACAAAGAAATCGCGCTCAATTTCGAATTACATACACCTGGTTAAGAGCTGGTTATCATTTATGGCTTACTGAAGCTGAAGCTGAAAAAATGGGGCAAAAATATGGGATTAAAATGCCATACCAGTTATCTGATTACGCCCGACATCCAGAATTATGGAATGATGAAATGAAAGATTTTATGAAAAATCTTCGTGCTAGAATTTATGATGAGACGAAAAATGAAGCAATTAATAAAATGGATAATAAACAACTCCTTAATTATGCTTTACTTGAGAACCCAGATAGACAAAAAGATTTTGAAATAGTGCAAAAAGAAAGAAGTGGAAATTCTGTAGGATGTGGAAAACCTAATTGTTGCCAAACTAAAGGTTCAACTTTAGAGAAATGTGACGATGAAAAAAAATAAGAGAATAAATTTTAATCTTTCTTTAATAATGTCCTTAGGGAGTTTAATCCTTAAGGACATCTTCTTTGCTGTTATAGCTTTGTGACTCATACTTTTGGTGGTTTGGTGAAACCCTACTGTAGATGACACATTTTTCCATATATTTGATATTTAGTGTTTTACAAATAAAAAAAGATTTCAAAGTATAATAAAAAAACATACTATTAAAAAACACTGGAATACTGTAAAATTTGATCAGGCAGGAAAAGAGGAGTTGCTCGAGTGGATTGATCATTCGTACGAATTGGTGTTGGAATCACTTCCCCAAAAAATAAAACAGGAGGTCACGAATTTGTAATCCCTTCATTTCTTATATTGAATCAATAGTGTTAAGTAAAAATATGAGATTGCTTCGCTACGCTCGCAATGACAGGGTTTACGTATGTTATGGCTTGGGAGGGGGTCGGGTTCCGGCTTCGCCGGAAC
>JAIOZM010000057.1 GCA_021740585.1 Bacteroidales bacterium | reverse complement strand
TACCAGTTTGATTATTAATGGCGATAAGCTTCTTGATTTCCATCTCATCTCTCAAAGCGTGAATATTGAAGAAACTTCTGTTTTTAGCAGTAAAGAGCAGGATATAGTTTCATCCCTTTATATGGGAGAAATAATTCTGAATCAGATGGATATTTCTTCCTTACCAGGTTTTCTGGGTGAGGCCGATCCGATCCGATTTCTTCAATTAACCCCAGGTGTTCAGTCGGGAACAGAAGGTGGAGTAGGCTTTTATGTCAGGGGTGGAAATGTTGATCAGAACCTGGTCTTATTTAATAACGCTCCGGTGTATAATCCCGGGCATCTGATGGGATTTTTCTCGGTTTTTCACCCCGATGTTATTAATGATGTAAACCTCCTAAAGAGCGGTATACCTGCTCGTTACGGTGAAAGATTGTCATCACTTGTTCAGGTCAATTCTATTAAAGGTGAGAGTGATTCCCTGGAGTTGAAGGCTGAGATAGGGATAATATCTTCCAGGTTTATGGTAAATCGTTCGTTTAATAAAGGAAAAGGGAGTTTTTATGTTGCCGGCCGAAGAACGTATTTTGATGTTCTCATAAAACCTCTTATGAAACCTATCCTTGAAGATGCATCACCATTCTTCAGGAACAGCGATTATTATTTCTACGATTATAATGCAGGTGTTAATTACAGAATTGGCACAAAGGATCATTTATCGCTTTCTTTTTTCAGGGGAATGGATTATTATAATTTCCACCGTGATGAAATTTCACTTGAAAATAATCTGGATTGGGGTAATACCGTTGGTTCTTTTCGTTGGTTCCACAGCTTTAACGAGTCGCTTTCGTGGAGTAATTTCATTTCTATAACACATTATCAGTTTGGCCTTATGGGTAGTCAATCATTATATGCGTTTGAAATGAATTCCATGGCTAAAAATATTCGCTATAAATCCATGATGACATTGGTAAAGGAGAATAAAAAAGTATTTGCCGGTTTTGAATTTACCAAACATAATTTTCTGCCCAATGAGATAGATGCAGAAGCAGGTAATTTTATAATTGATTTCCTTAGTTTCAATCCCCTGCATGCATACGAAGCGGCTGTATTTTCTGATTATGAGTATTCTTTTGGCAATTTTTCCTTTAGTGCCGGAATCCGTTACTCTTTGTTTAACCAGATAGGCCCATACAAGGAATACATTAAGAATGAATACAATAACACAAGCGATTCCATTGTTTTTAGTGAAGGCGAAAGTATGATTCTTTATCACGAACCTGAGCCCAGGTTGTCCTTAAAGTATACATTGAATAATGAAAGTTCCCTTAAAGCTTCTTACATGCGGATGGCTCAGTATATTCACCTTGCCACATCTTCCTCCGTTTCCCTGCCTACAGATATCTGGCTTCCCAGCTCAAAAGATATTCTTCCCCAAACCGGAAGTCAGTTTAGTCTTGGTTATTATCGCAACTTCTGCCAGAATAACTATGAATCTTCCCTGGAAGTATATTATAAACATTCAAACAATCAGCTGGAATTTGTCAGGGGTGTAATTACTAATTCCGTTAATATGACCCTTGAAGATAATATTGCCAAAGGAATGGGGCGGTCTTATGGTGCTGAACTTTATTTGCGAAAGAAAAACGGAGCTGTTACCGGATGGATTAGTTACGCATTAGCCCGCACCGAGAAGGTTTTCGAAGAGATTAATGAAGGTAAGCTGTATCCGGCGAAGCACGATAGGCGTCATGACTTTTCTCTTGCACTTATGAGGGAATTGAATGATAAATGGAGTGCATCCATGGTATTTATATTTGTTTCGGGTAATGCCTTAACCATTCCTGAATCGAGATATATTATTCAGGGAAATATTTTGAACGATTATGGTGAGGTAAATTCTTTCAGAATGCCCGCCTATAACAGAATGGATGTTTCATTTACCCGCGAAGATATTAAGCCGAATGGGAATATTGCGGCCTGGAATTTCTCTGTCTACAATTTATATAACCGGGCAAATCCCTTCTATATTTATTTTGAAACCACGGGAGATATTAATAATTACAGTCTGGAAGTTAGTCCGCAGTTAGTTTCATTGTTTCCTGTAATTCCTTCGATAAGTTGGAGTTATAAATTTTAATTTTTAAGTGAGGTAATATAAAGGATAAAATGAAATGTAAATTTGAATTTAACATGAAGATTTCCTTTAAATATTTTTTCCGGATAGCTGCAATTATTTTGGTTTTACCCTCTTGTGAGCCGGAGTTAAATATCGATATCTTTCAACCGGATGACAAGATAGTTATTGATGGCTGGATAGAATCGGGGAGGTACGCTTCGGTATTATTGACAGCGAATGCTCCTTATTTCTCTACCTTAGATTCTGCCTCCATGCGCGATTTGGTACTTTCCAGGGCAAAAGTCAGTTTGGTTCATAATCACGACACCACAATTTTGACTCTGAAAAAGAACGAAGACTATTTCCCTCCTTTGATTTATGTAGCATCGGCCTTAAAGGGTGAAATTGGAGAAAGCTATACTCTTATTGCAGAATATGGTCAAAAAAGAGCCGTAGCGCATACTACTATTACACCAGTTGTGGAGTTGGATACAATTTTTTCTGTTTCCTCAGATATGAACGATAGTTTAGCTGTGGTTTTTATTCGTTTTACAGATCCTCCCGAAAAAAACTATTATCGACTTTTTACACAAAGAAAGAATAAGGATACCCGATACAGAGCTGCTTTTATTACGGCTTTAGACGATAAATATTTTAATGGAAGTATGGCGGAAATTTCAATTTCAAGCGTTAACGAAACACTGCTAAGTCAGGATGATTCAGATTTTTTTGTAAAAGGCGACACAGTAATGGTAAAATTATGTACAATGGACAAAGCGAGTTTTGATTTCTGGAGTTCTTATCAGGAGGAAATGGTAAATACAAATAACCCCTTTGCAGCTTCTCTAACTTCGGTTAAATCGAATGTTGAAGAAGATGGTCTGGGGGTTTGGAGTGGTTATGGGGTGAGTATTATGGAGATTGTTTTGGAGTAGATATTCATCCACGAGCAGTGCTCATGGATTCTGATTTCGCACCTTTGGCGCTTGTTTTTTTACGAGCTGTACTCATGGGATTCTGATTTCGCACCTTTGACGCTTGAGGGATTTTACGAGCGATGCTCATGGTTTGTGATTACGTAGCTTTGGTGCTCTGGTTTAGATAGGCCCAAAGGGTCGCAATTATTAACCCTAAGCGGGAAGCTTTGGGTTAAGGGCCGTAATTATAAAACCCCGGGCGAGAGCCCGGGGTTTTATGATATAATAAATACTAAGCGCCAATGGTGCGCGAGCAATACTTATATAAAGTTCTAGTAATCAATAGGATCTATATTAGCATCATATTCCGCATTAATATCTGCGATAAGTGCATTAATTTCATCCACAAAATTCTCAAAACCCTCATCAAAATAGGTTTCTGCATCAATGGTTGAGCCATCACTGAAAACAAACCTGAAATCTATCCAGCTATCTTCACCCCATGAATTTGTTTCGGTAACAACATATGCTTCAATTTCAGCAATCTTGCTATTATCATCAGCATTAATAACCCTGAGGTTGATATTTTTATTTATTTCAACTACAATATCCTCAGTTTCTTTGGTATAATCAGCATCAGTCCAGTCTTCGGTCTCAGCATCTTCAATTATTCTAATCTGATCAACAAGAGCTTTAATATTCACCTCTCCATTAATTAAGATGTTGAACATTTGAAAGTGAGCTTCAGAAGAGTTAATAATCTCTTCAAATTCAACTTCTTCCCACTCATCGATTCCTTCAACCAGAACCTCTTCGTAATATCCGGTCATAGGATTATAAACCCAGTCATAATAGTAATATGTGTCTGTTACTAAAACCGTATTTGCATCCACGTTAGCCTGGGTAAATAAACCCTTTGCTCCGCCACCTACTTCTAAAACAATTTCGTTGTTATGGGTGAATTTATAATTCAGTGTAACATCTGTATCATTATTAGTCATATCCACTTCCCATTTAAATGGAGGAATTGACAGGTCGCTTGCCAAAGCTGAAGGAATTCCTTCTTCATTATAGTTGACGCCAAAGGTATAAGTGACAAGAACAGTATTATTTACACTTATTTCAAAAGCAATATCGGTAGGAAGGTCTCCGGAGTATTCATCATCGAGAGGATTATTCATAAATACACCCATATACCCATAGATCCTTAATTTGCCATCATTGCTTGTGCTGTTGTCCATAGCAGGGAACAATAATACTACCTCAGAGCTGTTTTCAGAATAATCCCAATCCTGCATTTCTGAGTTCCATGTATAGGTTCCCACTATTTCTTCCCACAAATCCTGTATGCTTTCAGGATCTTCGATTTCCACACCATATTTCATGTCGTTAAAAAAGGCATTAAATTCATAATCATCGGAAGCTATTCCGGCGATGGCGTCGACGGTATAGGCTAACTTTGATTTTTTTCCGGGCTTGGAAGCTGTAGGGTCAGCAGAATCGAGAGTTTCAGCAAGATTAACGCATACTTCAATTGCGTCCAGATCTTTCATGTCGTCCATAGTATTCACCATTTCAATACCAGCGATTTCAATCACTTCCTTATTTTGTTCCACAGTGAGTTGGCTGAATGGTTCAGGATTCTCATCCTTATCTTTTTTACATGCTACCAAAAACAAACTGGAGATTGTTAAAAGCAGAATTAGTTTTTTCATAATAATAGTTTTAAATTGTGAGTCGTTATATTTTCTTAACAAAAACAAAGCGTATAATGTTTTATAAATGCTTAACTTAATTCCCTTCTATACAAAGTTATGATATAGATTCTATATTTGCTATATGTTTTTCAAAAAACTATTTCTCAAACTAATTAGGAATTAAATATTTGGATTTTTCCACAAGACTATGAAGTATACAAAAATCATTGTATATTATTTTTCCGGTACAGGAAATGCAAAACAAGCTGCTGAGTGGATTGTTGCATTTGGGAATAATTTGGGGTTGGAGTCGAAGCTTGTTAATATATCGGATACTAAAGGAATTAATATTTCTGAATATCGCTCAAATGTTTTGCTCGGATTCTGTTATCCTACTCATGGATTCAATGCACCCCCAGTTGTATTGAAATTTATAAATAATTTTCCAAAGGGAGAATCTGATGTGTTTCTCTTGAATACCCGCGCTGGTATGAAATTGTATAAAATATTTACACCTGGTTTGAGTGGATTGGCATTATTAACCCCTGCCTTACTTTTAAAACTTAAGGGGTTCAGGATCAGAGCTTACCGGCCCATTGATTTACCTTCAAACTGGATATCGGTTCATCCCGGGCTAAAAAGGAAAGTGGTGGAATCTATCTTTTCACGCTGTAAAAAAATAATAGATACATTCTCTGAGAAAATTATGGCCGGCAAAAGGGTAAGCCGGGGATTATTATCCCTGCCCATCGATTTGGCTATAAGTCCTGTCGCTCTGGCTTATTATTTTTACGGACGTTTTGGCCTGGCCAAGACTTTTTTTGCCAGTAGTGAGTGCAATAACTGCGGCATTTGCATTAAAAACTGTCCAGTGAAGGCCATTACATTGGTTGACAACAGATATTACTGGACATTTTCATGTGAGAGCTGCATGAAATGCATGAACAATTGTCCGAAAAACGCTATACAAACTGCCCATGCCTTTACTTTTCTGATATGGTGGCTGATTTTTTCTATAATCCCCTATGCAGGTATTAAGTTACTCCTTAAATATGAAGTGTTAAACTCTGCATGGATATCACAAAATTACAATTTGATTTTCAATCTGATTATACTAGCCACAGGGCTGTTGATTGTATTTTCCGGCTACAGAATTATGCATTTTTTGTTGAGGTTCAGGGTTTTTAATTTCCTGATAAGTTACTCCTCCCTAACCAGATATGCATTTTGGAGAAGGTACAAGGCTCCTTAAAAACAAAAGCTACTCTAAAAATACAAAGTAGCTTTTTTCTTAACTGTTATGCCAGATAGCAGAAACAATGAATGAAGTTACTGCACCAATTAAAGCCCAAACAAAGCCCATAATACCAATGGCACTGCCGAACAGGCTTCCTTTTACCTGGCCAATATTCAGTATTCTCCAAATAATGCTTACAATTCCTGCTACTTCGCCATAGAGTATTGCTTTTATAAGTGGATTTCCAATACCAATGTATGGTTTTTATTGAGCAAAGTATTCTATAGGTTTGATTAAAGAATTAATAGAATCCTGAATAAAAGGAATAAATTTGAAAGTTTAGTTCTCCATAATATTAGGTTTTGATTAGTAATGCTTCATTATTATGACTTTGGATTAAATAGATTAGGTGAAAATGTAATACTTATGAAGCTTTTTTGAGATTTGTTTTTGAGTTCATATGATCATTTGATCAGAACTTAATACTTCTGGTTTTAGATGCACATATATTCTTCCATTTTCAGGCTATTGGATTTATATATCAAAATCTCCTATTTAGGTTGCGTTATGTATGCTGGCATCTGTTTAAGAAATACGCTTAAAAGTATTTGTAAATTATTTAATTAAATAATTGATTTGGCAGGAGTTTTTTTGTTATCTTCAATCCGAAGTTTATTTATTATTTAGGTCCATTTTAAATTTATAGCTTATGATACTATCTATTTCGGATTCATGGCAAGGTCTGCAATTTATTGAGAAGCTGTATTGGTGTATTGCTCTCCCTTTTTCTCTAATGTTTATTATTCAGATTATCATCACTTTTTTTGTTGGTGATATAGATACAATGGAGGCCGAAGGTGATGTTGATACTTCAATAGAAGAGGATAGTGGCATTCATTTTCAGTTTCTTAGTATCAAAAACTTAATTGCTTTTTTTACAATTTTTGGATGGACAGGTATAGCTTGTCTTGCAGGGGGATTAAATAACGGGCTTTCAATTTTGATTTCCACCCTTGCTGGAATTGCTATGATGATTATAATGGCTTCACTTGCTTATTTTATGGGGAAACTTGTGGATGATGGGACGCTTAAGGTTAAAAATGCCATTGGAAAAGTAGCAAGTGTTTATCTTCGTATTCCAGCCAATCGCTCAGGAGTTGGAAAAGTTCAGGTAAGTGTGCAGGGATTACAAACACTTGAAGCAATGACTGATAATGATGAGGAAATAAAAACCGGAGCTATTGTAGAAATAGTTGAAATTCTTGGCAACGACATATTATTAGTAAAACTTAGTGGAAAATAATTTTTAATACGTTTATAATTATGGAACAGTATTTAGTGTTAGTTATTGCGGCGGCAATATTATTTGTATTTATAGTAATTGTATCTTTTTTTAGAAGATATAGGCGTTGTCCTTCAGACAGGATACTAGTGGTTTATGGTAAAGTAGGTGCTGGTATCAATTCTGAATCGAGATCGGCAAAATGTATTCATGGAGGAGCTGCTTTTATTTGGCCTGTTATTCAGGATTATTCATTTCTGGATTTAACCCCAATTTCAATTGAGATTAACCTTACAAGTGCCTTAAGTAAACAGAATATTCGTGTTGATGTTCCCTCCAGATTTACGGTTGGTATTTCTACTGAACCAGGGGTAATGACGAATGCTGCAGAGCGACTTTTGGGATTATCTCAAGATGATATAAGCAATCTTGCAAAAGATATCATTTTTGGACAACTAAGATTGGTAGTTGCAACTATGGATATTGAAGAGATTAACAGTAATCGTGATAAATTTCTTGAAGCGGTATCTTCAAATGTCGAAGCTGAACTAAAGAAAATCGGACTGAAGCTAATTAACGTAAACGTAACAGATATAAACGATGAGTCGGGCTATATTGAAGCATTAGGAAAAGAAGCTGCTGCAAAGGCAATAAACGATGCAAAAAAGAGTGTTGCAGAGAAAAATAGAGATGGATCAATTGGTGAGGCAAATGCTCTTCAGGATCAAAGAGTTCAAGTTGCAAGTGCAGATGCTACTGCCGTGGAAGGAGAGAATATGGCAAAAATTACCATTGCAAATTCAGATGCATCCAGACGTGAGAAAGAAGCTGAAGCAGAACGAAGAGCCGTTGCAGCAGAGAAAGTAACCCAGGCCAAAGCGCTTCAAGAAGCTTATGCAGCCGAACGAGATGCAGAAAAAGCCAGAGCTCAAAGAGATAAAGAGTCTCAAACAGCAGATATTGTTGTTCCTGCAGAAATAGATAAAGAAAAAGTGCAAATTGCAGCAGAAGCCATCGCGGAGCAAACACGAAGGCATGCAAAAGGTGATGCTGATGCCATTTACATGAAAATGGAAGCCGAAGCAAAAGGTATTTTTGAAATTCTTAGCAAACAAGCCGAAGGTTTCAAAAAACTTGTTGCAGCAGGTGGTAATGATGCCAGCAGTGCCGTGATGCTTATGATTGCTGATAAACTCCCCGAACTTGTTAAAACACAGGTTGAGGCTATCAAAAATCTTAAGATCGATAAAATTACAGTTTGGGATAATATGTCAAGTGGTAAGGATGGTAAATCTCCAACATCTGCTAACTTCCTTTCTGGTATGCTGGGTTCAATACCTCCCTTTGAAGAGTTGTTTAAAATGGCTGGTATGGAATTGCCAGATTATTTGAAAGGAAGGAAAATCGAAGATGTTAATCCAGTCAATGATAAAGATGAATCTAAGGGTGAAGATCGGGAAATTCCAAAACCTGAAAATACAAAAGAGACTGAAGAATAATTCCTGTTAAACATTTACATTTTGAAAAAGCTTGCTCATTATGGGAAGCCTTTTCATATTTATGCCATAAGTATTCATTTTTTTTTAACTTGACGCTCTAAAATAAATGTCGTAAAAATGAAAATCAGAAACTTGTTTTTTATAGTAATTATTGCCTTTGTAATGAGCTTCAGTGCAGAGAAACCCATTAATATTTATACAATTGGAGATTCAACAATGGCCGATAAAAAGCCGGAGGTTTTTCCTGAAACCGGATGGGGACAAGCCTTGCCTGAGTATTTTGATAATCAGGTTATAATCCATAATCATGCTGTGAATGGCAGAAGTACCAAGAGCTTTATTGATGAAGGTTTATGGGCTGATGTCTTGAATGTTTTGAGCCCGGGCGATTATGTATTTATACAATTTGGGCATAATGATGAAAAGATTTCGGATACTTCCCGTTATACAATTCCACAAGGAAGCTATAAGTCGAATTTGAAAAAATTTGTAAATGAATCAAAGTCAATGGGAGCCGTCCCGGTACTATTTACTCCAGTTGTAAGGCGTAACTTTGATAAAAATGGAAATCTTATTGAGACTCATGGAGACTATCCTGCAGCAATGCGCGAGCTTGCCAAAGAAATGAACCTTCCACTTGTTGATCTTCAGCAATTAACAAGAAAATGGCTTTTGTCTTTGGGTGATGAGGCTTCAAAGGAGTTTTACTTGTGGTCTGATCCTGACGAAAGAAATCCTGAAGGAAAACAAGATAATACACATTTTAGTATAAAAGGAGCTCAGCAAGTGGCTAAACTGGCAACGGAAGAAATTGTTAATATTTCTGAAGAACTGTCTGCTCATATTAAGGACAGAAGTATTGCAGTTGGTCTTGATAACTGGTTTAACAGAGAAACGAATGCTAAAACAGGGGAGCTTTATCACTATACCTGGACAGACACTCAAAATAGCGGATATTCTCAATTAGGTGGCTTAATTCAAAGCAAGGGAGCTGTTCTTAAAACAATATCGGAGGAACCTTCAATTGAAATATTAAGGCAACTTGATGTATATATTATTGTTGATCCTGATACGCCCAAAGAATCGGAGAATCCAAATTATATTACTGAAACATCGATTGTGAGTATTGAAAAATGGGTAAAAGCAGGAGGTACGCTGCTCATTATGGCGAACGATGGACCAAATTGCGAATTTGAGCATTTTAATAAGCTTGCCTCAGTGTTCGGTTTCGAGTTTGTACCGATTACTTTAAACCCTGTTACAGGGAAGGAATGGGAGATGGGAGCGGAGATAAACCTACCCGGTCATCCTTTGTTTAAAGATGTTCAAAAAATTTACATGAAGGAAGTGGCCCCGATTTTATTGAGTGGGAATGCAAAATCTGTTTTGAAGGATGGCGATGATGTTTTTATAGCCGAGTGTGAATACGGAAAGGGGAGGGTTCTGGCTATTGGCGATCCATGGATATATAATGAATATATCGATAACAGCAGGTTACCGGAATCCTTTCAGAATATGCAGGCAGCGAAAAATCTGGTAGATTATTTAATTGTCAATTAAATTTTATAAGTAGTCAAATTAGTGTTTATTATCCTTTCAGGAAGTTGTTTTATTTGAATTTAACGGAATTTTATTGCTTTATAATTTTTAAAGTCAGCTCTTTTTGTTCTCCGACTTGTAGCAAATAAATCCCGGATGGTAAATTACTGATATTCAGCGATGTCAATTTATCATCCAGCTTTCCGATATATACCTGCCTGCCTGCCTGGTCTGTAATTTTCAGGTCTTTTCCTCTTAAGTTATCCTTGATTTTAATGGTAATTAATTCGCTGGCAGGGTTTGGGTATGCAGAGAAACTTTGTTCAATGGATGAAAAATTTTCAGCACCTGCGGAAGTATTTTCAGGAATAAGGAGAGTTGAGGTGTAAATGGTGTCCAAACCGGAATTATTACCGGAATTTGTTACATTAAATGCTCCATACATAATTGCATCGCCTGTTCCCTGGTCCGGTGCAGTCCAGTCAAATGTCCATGTTTTTGAACCTTCGCCGATTGTTCCGCCTGAAGTATGGGTGATGTAATTATTACCTGAACCGGTTAATTGTGTTTCTGAATTAGTATTTATTAAAGTTCCTATAAAAATACTATTATCCTGAGTTTGGGGAGATATTTCAAATCCAAATTTGCTATGGCCTTCTCTGGCAATAGTGGCTGTTATTGTGTAGGTTGTATTGGGTGTATAACCTTCAACCGGTACATCAGAGGTAATAAGATCGGCAATAAATGTTGCACCCGGGCCCGAATGACAACTAGTACATGTTTTATTTCCTCCAATTGGGTCATTACAATATCCCGGGGCTGCACCTCCGGTTGAGTGAACGGAATTATTGTTTAGAACATTGTAGGCCATAAATCCGTTGGCAGCAATTATTACGAATGCAAAAAGAATCGATTTTTTCATCTTTATTCAAATTGATAAAATAATAAACCTGCTTAAAATGCTTTCAATTGCTAAAATAAGGTTTTTCAGGCACAAAATGGTTGTTTCTACCCGGAATTTTGATGCTGTAATGTATAAAATGCCATGCGGGGCTTACTATAACAGCATTTATTAAGGGAGCATGAAACAGGTTATGGAATGGGAATTTTCATTTCCAAAAACAATGAATTTAAAGGTTAGATAGTAAGGAGGATATAGAAATATAATATGGAAGTCATAAGAGAATTTCTTACACAACTTCCCAATCTTCTATTTCACCATTAACGATTTTAAATAATGGATGAGGATTCAGCTGGCTTAGCTTTAGTACATTCTGATAGCGCTCATAATCACGAATCTTCAATTTATTCAAAAGATGCCGGGTTTCATATTCCATTTGTCCTTTTGTAACAACTAATGTAATAGTTTCAAAATGACTATTGAACTTATCTTTATTAAAGTGATAACCTCGCTTTAGGGCTTCTTCATACACAGCTTCCAGATATTTATTGATGGCTGCAAGGGGCTTGTCCGATTTTTTAAAACGGTTTAGTTGGGGATGGTTTTTATAGCCTTTGGTATTGCCCTCCAAAACATTTTTTGCCAGAAGGGTTTCCCGCCAGAGTGCAACCAAAGCTTTTACATCAAGATATTCGGGATGTAATGACCAAATTCTCATGATGGAAATATATTATTCAAAACTTTTGTGCGGTAATCAAAAATCTCATGTAATTTATTGCTTATAATCCATTTGTTGGCAATACGACCCAATAAACCAAAAGGAGGGCAATAGCTCACTATGTCTTTCATTAACACTCCATTTTCTGTGCCTTCGATACTATGCTGATGGTGCCATAGACTGTATGGCCCAACTCTTTGTTCGTCAACAAAATAAGATTTATCTTTTACATGAGTAATTTCAGTAACCCAGGTCACGGGAATGCTCCATAATGGTCGGACTTTATAACTAATAATCATTCCCTCGTATACTTTGTCGGGCAAATCCTGATTTCGTATTTCAAAGCCCATTTTTTTTGGAGTAATTTTTTTTAAATTTTTTGGTGAAGAGATAAAATCCCAGACTTCCTCAACAGAGGCTTTAATGAATTGTTCTCTTTTAAACTGATAGAATGCCATTTGATTTTCCGATTGATTAATAAAATCTTTTATGTATGGAGTGTTTCGCAGATTCACTCAGAATGAGTAAAGATTTATACCCAAGTAGAATTATTTTTTTGGGAACCAGGGTATAAACGAACTGGTTTTTTTAATGTACTCATTGTATTCAGGTTTTTTGGTATTTAAAGTCTTTTCAAGTAAAGCAACCCCTGAAATTTTTAGAAGTAGTATGGTCATCACAACGGAACCTATAATCTGCCAATAACTTCCCGCTGCCAGACTAAAAATTCCGAATGCCCACCAAACTGCCGAATCTCCAAAATAATTGGGATGTCGGCTGTACCTCCAAAAGCCTGTATTCAAAACTTTACCTTTGTTTTGCGGATTTTGTTTAAAACGGGCCAGTTGATAATCTCCTCCGGCTTCGAATACAAATCCGATTAGCCAAACAATGATACCGATATAATCCAAAAAATTAAGTTCCAATGAATTTTTACTTGCATGAACTCCCAGAAGGGGCAGGGAGACAATCATTATTAGCATGCCCTGCAACAAAAAGGTTTGAAAATAACTAAACCACCAATACCGTTCAGGACCATAATTTCTTCTGAATTCCTGATATCTGAAATCCTCACCCTTTCCAATATTTCTGATAGAGAGATAAATAAAAAGTCTCAATCCCCATAAAGTGACTAACACAAGTAAAAGTAATTTACGGCCGCTTAAATCTCCTGAACTAAAGGCATAATATGTATTAGCTACCACAAAGCCAATTCCCCAAAATAAGTCAACAATGCTTACATTTTTTATTATAACACTTAAAATCCATAACAAAGTTACAAGTATCAGGATAATAAGCGCAGATTGTAAAAAAAGGTCGAGCATTTAAAACGGGGTTAATTATTGAAAAGTAATGAGATAGCGATGGCACCGTTTCCTGCATGCATACCGATAACTGGTGAAATATCGACAATTGAAACCGCTTTTTTTCCTGTAATCTGAATCATTTTCTCTTCAGCTTTTTGGGCTCCTTCAGGATTATGGGCATGAAGTATAATATGGTTCCATATTTTCTTCCCCTCGCTGATTTTTAAAATATGGCTGTATATTTTATTTAAGCTGGCTTCCTGACTAAAGGTTTTGCCAAACAGGAGTGATTTCCCCTGTTCATCTATTGAAATAACCGGATTTAGTCCTAAGGCTGAGGCTATTATTCCTTTTGGTCTGGAAACACGTCCTCCTTTTATCATGTATTTTAGGTTCTTTACACTTACAAATATTTTCGAATGAGCCACATCATTTTTAAGAGTTTTTACTACTGAATCGAGAGACTCACCAGCTTCAATCGATTGAGCAGTTTTTAGCACAAGCAAACCCAGAGCTCCTGATAAGTTTTTAGAATCGATAACGTGAACCGGTTTGTTAAATTCTTTGGAAATCCGTTCCCCGGCTTTCTGACTATTTGCATACGTACCGCTAAACTGACTGGTAAGGTGCACGGCTATTATGGCGTCGTAATGCGAAGCTAAATGCGAGTATAAGTTTGTAAATGCCTGTTCATTGATAAGAGAAGATTTTGGGAATTCGGCATTTGACTCAAGTAAATTATAAAACTGCTCGGGTTGAATCGTTACTTTGTCTAAATAGTGGTTGTCACCAAAATTTAAGTTGATAGGAAGGATATTAATTTGATAAAAATCAATAAGCTCCTGAGATAAATCGCAGGTTGAATCTGTTACAATAGCTATATTCCATTTCCTGTTAATAACGGCTTCCTGCTGGCGTACCATATCGTCTACTTTCTGAAAAGTAATAGTTCCAATATCTTTTAATTCGTGAAAAAACCGGGCAGGATGATTGGTGTGTATATGAATACGGCAAATGCTTTCTGATCCCGCCACCACCACTGAATCACCACTTTTGCTAAGTATTTTCTGAAGTTCTGCCTTGCTGACATTAATATTTTTAATAATTGCCTCGGTACAATACCTGTGCTCTATTTCTTCATGGCTGATCTCTTCAGAATGAATAAGTGAGATATTTTCATGGGAGTCAAGAACCAGATTTCTGATATTCCTGTTAATAATAAAATCGATAATGCCTTTAATAAATAAAACAAATCCTTTTGCTCCTGCATCAACAAAACCTGTTTTATTTAATGCTTTAAGTTTCAGAGTGGTTTCAGCCAATGATTTTTCCAGTACAGCAAGAGAATCGATAATAATATTCTTAAAATCATGAATTGCTTCTTTTTTGCTGGAAAGAAAGTCAGACCATTCCTTGATAACTGTTAACATTGTACCTTCAACCGGGTTAGCGATTGCTTCGTAAATATAAGGAATGGAATTTTTTACACTTTCAGCGAATTCTGTAAGGGTAATAATTGGTTTGTTTTTGGTTTCGCGGCTCAGACCATATAAAAACTGAGCAAAAATAACCCCGGAATTACCTCTGGCACCCATTAGGGCTGCATCGGCAATATTATTAACCGTTGTTTTATACGACTTATTAGGTTTTATATTATCGATTACCGACCGAATAGTAGAGGCTAGGTTAGTGCCAGTATCTTTATCATTAACAGGAAAAACATTTATCCGGTTAATTTCAACCTGATTTTGCAATATCTGATTCCCCCCTGCGATAAATGCATAATAAAGGAATTTGCCATTGATAAAAGGTGCTTCAATCTTATACATTTTTTCAATTAATTAATCCATTTAACAATATGAAAACCTGCAAAACTAACCATTGCAGATAATACACTCCCCCAAATAATATCAATAATTACAATAGTAACCGGCCATCCCTTCAAGGTAGATAAATTGGTTAAATCGTAAGTTGCATAAGTGAAGAATCCAAACAATACTCCCATTAAAACTGCATGGGATGCTGATTCTCTCTGTACAGCCGGGTAGATGCTAAAAATTGAAATGCCAATTACAAAAATAAGGTAAAAAATAAATGCAGCTGTCCAATTAATCTGGTCTGATAAAAAAGTACCAAGATACTTACGGTAAAGGTTTTTAGCAATTACACCAAGCCATAACATATCCACGGCTAAAAAAACCAAAAAGGTGAAAAAGTAACTTATAATTATATTGAGAATATTCATTCTGCTAATGAATTTTGGTTTATAACTCCTTCTGCTCGACTTTAATTAGTTTCGTTACATCATAGCCACGCTTAATTAATTTTTGGAGCAACTCGCTATACAATTCTTCTTCAATTTTAGGTGTGCGGCTTAAAATCCATAAGTAACGATCAGAATTGCTGCCTATCAATGCCCATTGGTAGTTTTCATCCAGCTCCATTACAAAATAATCGCCATAAAAAAACAAGAAAAAAGACACTTTTAATTTTGCAGGTTCGTTAATTGGGTCTGGTATTTTTGCTTTCCCGATTGCCTGAGAATATTTTCCGGTTAATGTGTTTTTGTAGCCACTATTAACTACCTTGATCTTACCATCCTTACGCAAGGAGTAATTTGCAGTTACACCAACAAGTCCTTTCTCAAAACTATGGTCGTAACGAGCAATTTCGTACCAGGTTCCTAAATAATTATTTAGGTCGAGCGATTTTACAACTCTGTTATCAATCATAGGCTCCTGAATTTTACACGAGCTGAAAAAAAAGCCCGTTATTAAAAACACAAGTAAAAATAAGCGAATAATTATTGTTTTTTGCATGGCCGGGCAAGTATTATTTATTTTAATGCTAAGGATTTTTTTATTTAGCAAAAACATATCTTTCATACAGGAAATATAACCCAATTTTATTAATAATGTTCACTTATTTAATGTGTTTATTTAGCAGGGTCAAATAATTTTAGAAGTGTAGCTATTTGTTTTCAAGTTACTTAATAATTTAGAACAAGGCTGAACTGAAACTGATACCAAAGGACAAATGGTGGTTATTTAGCCATTCAGGATACCTGCCTGATTACTCAGGAGAGACAAAATTTAATGCTCAAAAGTAAATCGCTGTTTAAATAATTCCTGCAATTATAATAAATCTATTAAGGCGGAATCTAGGGTTGGATGACTAAATTTATAACCAGAGTTCTGTAATTTTTCAGAGGAGACCCTGCTTCCATTTAAAATTATATCAGACATTTTTCCAAACATAATTTTTATTAAAAAAGATGGGATATACAGTTTCAAAAAAGGTTTTGAATAAACGACTTTTAGTTTTTCAATAAATTCCTTATAGCTAATGTGTTCAGGAGCTACGGCATTAAATGATCCTTTCATTTCAGAATCTTCCATAGCTCGAATATAAATATTACACAAATCGTCTATATGAATCCATGGCAGATATTGTTCACCATTGCCTAATATTGGTCCTATTCCGAATTTCAGGGGGTCGATCATTTTCGCCAAAGCTCCCCTGGCTTTTGTAAATACTATTCCAGTTCTTATTTTCAGGGTTCTTACTCCCGGGATCTGAATTTTATCTACCGCTTCTTCCCATAATCTGCATGTATTTCCAAGGAAATCATCGTGGGGGCCATCTTCCTCACTAAAAATTTTATCAGAAGTTATTGAGCCATAATATCCAACTGCCGAAGCACTGATAAAGGCCTTTATTTTGAGCTTATGTTCTGTTATATACTTTTGAATACATTCTGTCGAAATTACCCGGCTTTCAAGAATCTCATTCTTCCTTTTGGGCGACCATCTTTTTTCACCAATGTTTGCTCCGCTCAGATGAATAATGAAGTCAGTATTATTCATAGCTTCAGGATCAATTTTATTCTGCTTATAGTCCCAGGTGTAAATAGGATATGGTATATTATTTTTCTTTCCCCTGCTCAGAATAGCTACTTCATATCCTTTTTCAACCAATTTTTTGCTTAGTGCACTTCCAATCAGTCCGGTTCCCCCTGTCATTAATACTTTAGGCATAGTGTTTTTTCTTCAAGCTAAAAATTACCATTATTCAGACTTCTCCTGATTTTTCTTAATAATTGTATAAATATCAGTTCTTCTGTCCTTAAGATTTCTTACACTTCCAAATTTGCTAAGTTCTCTTAACATATCAAAGTCGACATCGGCAATCAGGATCATTTCGGTATTTGGAGTTGCTTCGGCTTTTACTCCATTGGTAGGGAATGAAAAGTCGCATGGTGTAAAAACCATCGATTGTGCGTATTGAATATCCATATTGTGGACTTTCGGCAGGTTACCCACACTTCCGGCAATCGCCACGTAGCATTCATTTTCAATTGCTCTTGCCTGGGCGCAATTACGTACTCTTGAGTAGCCGTTTTGAGTATCGGTTAAAAAAGGAACAAACAAAATATTCATTCCTTCATCCGCCAATAACCTGCTCAATTCCGGGAATTCAATATCATAACAAATTAGGATTCCTATTTTACCGCAATCGGTATCGAATGTTTTTATAATGTTACCCCCCTGTAATCCCCAAACTTTTGCTTCATCAGGTGTTACATGAAGCTTTTCAAAACGTTCCATACCTCCATCCCGTTTGCAAAGATATCCGACATTATAAAGCTGATTGTCAACCACTTCCGGCATGCTCCCTGTAATAATGTTAATATTATAGGTTATGGCCAATTCAGAAAATCTTTTAACAATTTCTTCGGTATATTCAGCTAATTTTCTAATGGCCTCAGGTTCTGATAAATGGTTGTATTCAGACATAAGGGGAGCATTAAATAATTCAGGGAATAAAGCAAAGTCAGAGCGGTAACCCGAAACGGCATCAACAAAATATTCAACCTGTTGCATAAGCTCATTAAGGTTTTTGTATAACCTCATTTGCCATTGAATTAAGCCTAATCTGACTATAGTTTTCTCTTTAGCTGCCTTATTTGAGCTTTTCTCATAATACACATTATCCCATTTAAGGAGAACTGCATATTCTTTCGATTCTTTATCCACTTCCAGATAGCCCTGAATAATTTTGCTGGGATGAAAATCATTCGATAACTGGAAGTTAAATACAGGATCATGAATTTCTTTATGTCTTACTTTCTCAATATATTCTCTGGGTGAAATTTCGCTGGAATACTTATGATAATTTGGTATTCGGCCCCCAAAGACAATCCCCTTCAGATTTAAACGTTCGCATAAATCTTTTCTGTAATCATACAAACGACGACCTAATCTTAGACCACGAAATTGTGGCTTGATAAAAACCTCTATTCCGTACAAAATATCACCTTCTGCTGTATGGGTGTTAAAGCTGTAATTTCCGGTTATTTCAGCATAAGTATGTTTATTATCAAACTTGCTGTAATCAACAATTATGGATAGTGCGCATCCGGCTATTTCATTATCGATTTTGATAACTACCTGTCCTTCCGGGAACTTGTCAATCAGCGTTTTAATATGTTGTTCTTTCCAGTAAGAATTTGGCATATTGGAATATGCCTCAATCATAGCCTGTTTTATTTCGGGGTAATCCTCAATTTTGAGAAATTCTAACTCAATATTATCAATTGTTTGTACGTCTTTTTTAATATCCATCAGATTATGTTAATATAAGTTTATGCTGTTTTAAGAGAGTCCTTTTTAATTTCGCAAAGTCCTCAATTCACCCTAAGACGATCAGATCTGTTTAATTGCTAAAATAATAATTTGGAGTAACTATTTAACAAAGAATTTATTTAATTGTTCTGGAACGCTTTATAATTCGTTCATTACAAGATACATGGTGTAAGCCAGATAGAAAATCAATAATACAGCGGCCTCCCATCTGTCGAGCTTTTTCTTTTTTCCGGTATACATAGCAAGGAGTAGGAATACTGTGCCCCCGGTTAAAATTGCGATATCTGTATTGAAGTTGATGTTGAAAGATATCGGCTTTATAAAGGAGCTAAGGGATAAAATCAGTAGCAAATTAAAAATATTTGAACCAATGACATTCCCTATAGCAATATCGCTGTTTTTTTTCATCGCCGCTACTACTGATGTTACCAATTCGGGCAATGAGGTTCCCGCAGCAATTATGGTTAATCCAATAATTTTCTTGCTTACCCCTAAATCTGTTGCAATTTCAATACTATTATTTACCACCAGCTGACCTCCTAAAATCAATCCGGAAAAACCTGAGATTATAAGCAACCATATTTTTGCATTCGATTTTTCCACATATGTAATTTCTTTGTTTTCTTCTTTTTTCATTTGTTTAAAAACATAAAATAGAAACAAGACAAAGGCCAAAATCAGAATAAGTCCGTCTATTCTGGATATTTCAGGAACAGCTTTAATAAACAATGAATTGCCTAGTAAAAATACTATTATAGCTGCTACCAAAGAAATAGGAATCTCGCGCCAGGCGGTTGAAGATTGCACTTTGATGGGGTATATTAAACCGGCGATTCCAAGAATAATAAAAAGGTTAAAGTTATTACTCCCAATTACATTCCCTAAAATTATATCGGAATAGCCCTGGATGGAAGCCACTGAATTTACCACCAGTTCAGGAGCTGAAGTGCCAAATGCAACAATGGTCAGTCCAATGGTTAAGTCTGACACCTTGTATTTTTTTGCCAGTGAAGAGGCTCCGTCAACCAACCAGTTCGCACCATAAATTAAAGCCGCGAATCCGGCGATTATTAATATAATTGAAGCAATCATCTAATAAATAAGTCAATTAATATAAAGAAATTCAATAGTGTCCGGTAAAAATATGAGATTGCTTCGCTACGCTCGCAAGCCATAGTCAATTGACATTCAGAGCCATTGCGAGCGCAGCGCGGCAATCTTTTTAGGTTTTATAAGTTTTACCGGACAACAATAAAAGAAATTTAAAAATTTGATTCCTAAAATTTTCCAAAAGTACTGTTTTTATTCACCCTTAAAATGAATTTGCCAATATTATTATATTCAATTTATTCTTTTGAGTGCTATTTTTTTACATTCAACTGAAAATTAAAAGTTTGTTTAATTTGATAATTGAGGAAGTGGAAGTTCCGGATTGAAAACGAAATTTTTTCAGCATGGATCTGAAATTGCTTTATTAAGTCACTCTAAATTAAATTTTTGTCAGTTTTTATTTCTAAACTATTTGAAAGCATTTCATTTTTAATTACATTTATTCATAAACAAAATAATTAACTATGGATACATCCTTTATTCCAACTCCTGACGGTTTACCCGTCTCCTGGCAATGGTTTCAGGTCTTATTACTTTTCACTTTTGCTTTGCACATTATATTAGTGAATCTTGTACTTGGGGGTAGTATATTGGCACTTTTCAGCAAAAATAAAGCTAATGATTTTTACGTTTTTAATGGGAATATCCCTATTATGGTAGCATTGGCAATCAACCTCGGTGTACCGCCTCTATTATTTCTACAGGTAATTTACGGACATCTTTTTTACAGCAGTTCGGTATTAATGGCTGTGTACTGGATTATCATTATTCCATTATTGATTTTAGCTTACTATGGAACCTATATCTATGTGAAAAATAACAGCTTTTCTGTAAGGTGGCGAAAAATTAGTCTGGTCATTTCAACATTATTTCTATTGTACATCGCTTTTATGTTTGTGAATAATTCAACTTTGGCGCAGAAGCCTGCTGACTGGCTTGGTTATTTCGACAACAGCAATGGGACCATGCTTCATTGGAATGAGCCTACCTTATGGCCACGCTTTTTACATTTTCTGTTTGCTTCCGTAGCCATTGCAGCACTGGGTAAGGCCTTGTTTTACAAATATTCCAATAAAATTTCTCCAGAAGATAAAGAACTTCAAATTAAGAGTAATCTGAAAATTGTAGCTTTTATTACTATGGTACAATTCATAATTGGAACCTGGTTTTGGCTTTCCATGCCTGAAGTTATATGGAAAATGTTTATGGGTGGACAAATGGCTGCCACCATTTTTATGACAGTTGGATTGATAGGTGCTTTGGGCATTATTTATTCCGGTCTCAAGGGGAATCTGAATCTGACTTTGATTTTAGGAGTTCTGCAGGTAATGATAATGATTATTGTGAGGCAATATTCCCGGGCATTTTACCTCGATGGAATTTTCCGGCCTTCAGATTTGCAAAACTCCCACCAACCTTCTTCATTGATTGTATTTCTGATTGTATTTCTGGTTGGTTTAGCTACACTCTATTATATGATACGACTTTCAGCAACTTCTAAAAATAATCAATCATGAATTACCCAATTTGGCATTTGCCGGCATCAGGAGGTGGTTTATTAATTGCCATCATAGCTATTTTACATGTTGTAATTTCTCATTTAGCCGTTGGAGGAGGTTTATTTCTTGTACTAACAGAGAGAAAAGCATTAAAAACAAACGATCAGGCATTACTTAATTATGTTCAGTCCCATACATGGTTTTTCCTCTTACTAACCATGGTTTTTGGTGGTGTCTCGGGGGTTGGGATATGGTTCATCATTGCACTGGTCGGTCCGGGTGGAACTTCTGTACTTATCCACAACTTTGTTTTTGCATGGGCTATTGAATGGGTGTTTTTTATTGCTGAAATCGTTGCCTTACTTATTTACCATTACCGGTTTGGGAAGATGAAGTCGGAAGATCATGTTAAAATAGGATGGTTATACTTTATTTTCGCATGGTTGAGTTTATTTGTAATAAATGGAATACTTGCTTTTATGCTTACACCGGGAAAATGGATCGAAACAGGAAATTTCTGGAACGGCTTTTTCAACCCTGGTTTTATTCCTTCCCTGCTTTTCCGGACATCTATAGCATTTGTTTTTGCAGGTGTTTTCGGATTAATAACAGCAGTATTTCTGAAAGATTCTGAACTTCGGAATCGTATTTTCAGGTATTGTGCCAAATGGATGTATTACCCTTTATTGGTTTTATTTATAACCGGGATTTATTACACCAAAGTTATTGCACCAGAGGCTTTTGAAAACCTGTTCCATTTTAATCCTGAAAGCAAGTTTTTTATCAATGCCCTTATCTTGTCGAGTTTTGGTCTGTTTGGATTGGGACTTTTCACCTTGTTTCGTTTACCCTCTTCCATACAAAAGCTGGTGACCTTCTTTCTGGTAATAATAAGTTTTACATGGATGGGAGGTTTCGAATATATGCGTGAAATTGCCAGAAAACCCTATGTGATCTATGAAACTATGTATTCGAATGGAATTTCTCCAGCTGATGTTGAAATCATCAATGAAAACGGATTTCTAAAAGTGGCTAAATGGGCTGAAATTGATGAAGTTACGGAGGAAAATCAACTTGAAGCCGGGAGAGAGATATTCAGGCTGCAGTGTATGAGCTGCCACAGTATTTCTGGCCGGAATGCTATTAAGCCATTAATCAATAATTTTACCAAACGAGGCATTGAAGCCCAGCTTACCGGAATGGGTAAGGTAAATACCTATATGCCACCCTTTGCGGGGACAGAAATTGAAAAGAAAGCTCTTGCAGCGTATTTATATGAGGATCTTTTAGGGAAGGAAACGATGGTGAATCCTGATTATCTTGCTGAACAATATCCTTTGGAAGTACCGGCTTTCAATTCTGCTGATGATGATTATGTTTTATTGGTATGGAATGATTTGGGAATGCACTGTATTTCCGATAATGAAAAATATTTTACTTTTTTACCCCCAGCCAATACCTTCAACGCACAGCTGTTCAAACGAGGTGATAAACCTGAGTTGGTAACAAATGACGCTATTATTACTTATGAAATTGAAAGTGGAAATGAAAATCCTGAAGAACGATCGATGTTCTGGAAATACTCCAAAGCCACATTTGGTGTTGATATTCCTTTGGGGAAAGGATTAAAAGGTAAAAGCATGAATGACAGCATGGATCTTCATGGGAATCATTTTGCGGCAGAGTTAATACCGGTTCTGCCATACCGAAGCGATCAAAAATTCAACCCATATCCAATGTTTACTTTTAAGGCATTTGATAAATCGACCGGCAGGTTGCTTGTAGAAACCAAAGCTGTGGCACCGGTTTCAACAGAAATGGGTTGTCGGAACTGCCATGGCGGAGGATGGGCCTGGAATAATATTTCTGGAGTAGCAGATGAAACAGCCGAAAATATTCTCGCTGCTCATGACAAATATAATAATACCACTTTACTTGCTGATGCAAAAGCCGGAAATCCTAAGCTTTGTCAATCCTGTCATGCGGATCCTGCTGTAGGAGCCCCCGGAAAACCTGATGTGTTGAATTTCTCAGCTGCCGTTCATGGCTTTCACGCAAACTATATGTCAGATATGTACGAGGAAGCTTGTAATTTGTGTCATCCTTCACACCCTGAAGGGAATACTACCTGTTATCGTGGGCGTCACTATAATTCGGGATTGACATGCACAGATTGTCACGGACGTATAGAGGATCATGCATTAGGCTTGCTTGCCGGCCAAACCGGAAAGCCATCGGCAGATCGACTGTCAGCTTCCCTTGAACCAAAGTGGCTAAGTGATAAATCGACCATTATTCCACGTACCCCCTGGATACATGAACCCGATTGCAAATCCTGTCATACCAATTTTAATATGATGGAGGATGGGTTTTCAGGAAGCGCTTTTAATTTGTGGGTGGAAGGGTTCAGCGAATTATACAGAAACCGGACAGATGAACAAGGTGTAATGTGTATTTCCTGTCATGGTTCTACTCACGCTGTTTATGGTGCTGAGAATAAATACGGTAAGCAAAGGGATAATATGCAGCCTTTGCAATATCAGGGAATGGCTGGAACTATTGGTACCCACGATAACTGCCAGGTTTGTCATAAGAAAAAAATGAATACCAACGGCCACCACAGAAATCAAGTGTTACGGGAGTATGATGTTGCTATTGTTGAATAATTTTGAGGAAGGAAAGATACTTTCAAATCTGGTTAAAGCAGGATAGATAAGCGCGATCTCTGGTTTTAAAAAGGATATAAATTTATTCATTCAACGCTAGTTATAAATTATACAGGTTTTGGGGAAGTTTTCACCATTACCTACAACCTGAGTCTTCCGCACAAAAAGGGACAAGTCAGAATTAGTTGCCGTAGCTATAAAAAAATTATAGTTTAGCAATTCAAATTGTTACATTAATTATATCAGTATGTTTTTCAGAAAATATTCATGATAATTTTTTGTCAGATGCCTGGCTGGGTTTAAATTTTCTTAAGATTATGTATTCTTTGAGTTTTGAAAGAAATATTTTCTATTGAAAATTCTTAAAAAAGAGGAGATAAGTAAAACTAAATAAACTATTAATAACTTTAATTATGATAATTAGAAAAAAAATAGTTCATGAGATTCAACGAAGAGTAGTTCTATTGAGCGTTATGTTTTTATCTATAACAATCTGCAAGGCTCAGGATGGTCCTGAAATGTTTCAGAATCCTATTCTACCGGGTTACCACCCCGATCCCTCAATTTGCAGAGTTGGCGACGACTATTACATGGTAAACTCAAGCTTTGAATGGTTTCCTGGCATGCCCATACATCAAAGTAAAGATTTGGTTAATTGGAAGTTAATTGGGTATGGAATACATCGGCCCGGGCAATTGACTTTTCAAGAAGGCTTAGGTGATTTTATGGGTGTTTTTGCTGTTACCATTCGTTATCACGAAGGAGTATTTTATTTAATAAATACCTGCGTACAATGCCAAAAGGGAGGTAATTTTTATGTTACAGCTACCAATCCTGCCGGACCTTGGTCTGACCCTGTTTGGTTAGATGCCCCCGGAATTGATCCATCACTTATGTGGGATGATGATGGCAGATGTTACTATGTAGGTCATGGAAACCTAAAAGATCATCAGGATTGGCCCGATCAGCAAGGAGCGTGGTTACAGGAGCTTGACATTAAGCAAGGCAAACTGAAAGGACCAAGAAAGCAACTTTCATATGGCCATGCCAATAATGCGGTTTGGGCTGAAGGACCCCATCTTTATAAAATTAAAGGAAAATATATGCTAATGCTAGCCGAAGGAGGAACAGGTTATAACCATGCAACCACAGTTTTTCATAGTGATTCCATTTGGGGACCTTATATTGCCGACATGGTTAACCCGGTAATGACTCATCGTCATTTGGGCCGCGATTATCCCTTTCATTCCATGGGACATACCGATATTATTGAAACACAAAACGGAGAATGGTGGGCCGTTATGCTAGGTAAACGTTATCTTGATGGTTTTACCTTACTGGCCCGCGAAACTTTCCTTTGTCCTGTGGTTTTTGAAGGTCAAACACCAATTTTTAATGTGGGTAAAGGCATAGTTGAACCGATAATGAAACGGCCAAACTTAGCTTGGACTCCTTTTGAAAGAAAACCTGCACGCGATGAGTTCAATGGAGATAAACTCGATTTGGTTTGGAACCAGTTAAGAACTCCTCAAGGGAACTGGTATTCACTGATTAACGGAAATTTAATATTGGATTTACGCCCCAATGTATTGGATAGCCTTACGAATCCATCACTGTTGGCACGCAGAATTCAACATCATAATTTTAGCACCACCATAAGCTTGAATTTTGATGCAAAAAAAGACAATGAAAAGGCCGGCATGGTACTTTACCGTCGCAGTACTTGCCATTATCAATTCTTAAAAGAAAAGAATAGTTTGGTTGTTATAAAAACCCTCAAAGGAGAAAAAACTGAGGTAGCCAGGGTTGAATACAAAAATACAAATGTTATACTTATGGCTGAAGCAAAAGGTCTTGACCTTGTGTTTAGTTATGGTCCATCGGAAAGTGAAATGAAAGCTCTGGGCGACACTCAGAACATGAATGTAATATCTTTTGAAATGGCCGAGGGTTTTAATGGTCCTATGATTGGGATGTACGCCACAAGCTCAGGCAAAGCAAGTAAGGTGAAAGCTACATTCAATTGGTTTGAATATAAAGGGGAGTAATCAGTCCGATACTTGCCAATATCTTCTTACATGTTGTATTCGACAGATGGATGGAAATTATTTTTCCGGATTGTCCTTTTGAACCATAGCTGATGATATAATTGTCCAAAATGCCTGTCGTTCGGCTGTATGCACTGTACCGGCGATCGGAGGGTGGTTTTTGTTTTTAAGTTTAAGCTAATTTATGAATAATTTTTCTTTATTGCGATTTACCAGGTATAGTGTATACCGTTTGTGCCCGTGGCACAACTCAAAACTTGTTTATAAGTATAAATATAAGCAATTGATTTGAATGACAAGGTTTTGTAACTTGTAAATAAAACCAATGCTAGGAAAAAAAGATTATCAGGA